>NZ_MULM01000159.1:0-74377 GCF_002029345.1 Pseudomonas sp. VI4.1 | reverse complement strand
AAGCCGGCTCCTACACAGGGTTTGGCGTTTTCCGCAAACCATCGGTACGCAGGTAATCGTGTAGGAGCTGGCTTGCCAGCGAAGGCGGCCTTGAGCCTTGCAGCGCCCATGCAGACGCCTTCGCCAGCAAGCCGGCCCTACACAGGGGACCCATCAACGTCGATCCAGCCACACTGTCTGCGCATTGCAGAACTCGCGGACGCCGAAGTGCGAGAGCTCCCGGCCAAAGCCGCTTTTCTTCACGCCGCCAAAGGTCACGCGCGGGTCGCTGGCACAGTAGCCATTGATGAACACGCCGCCGGTTTCCAGTTCGCCGGCCATCTGCTGCGCCAGCTCGACATTGCGCGTGTAAATGGTCGCGGCCAGTCCGAACTCGCTGTCGTTGGCCAGCGCCAGGGCATGGGCGGCATCTCGCGCGGTAATGATCGAGGCGACCGGGCCGAACAGTTCCTGTTTGAACGAGGTCATCTGGTCGGTGACATCGGCGAATACCGTAGGCTCGTAATAGTTGCCAGGACCTTCAGCCTTTTTGCCACCCAACAGCAGGGTCGCGCCTTCTTCCAGGGTGTCGCGGACTTGTTGATCGAGTTCATCGCGCAGGTCAAAACGGGCCATGGGACCGATATAGGTATCGGCCGCCAATGGATCGCCGACCACCAGTTGGCGCGTGGCTTCGACGAACTTGCGCGTGAATTCCGCGACGATGTCTTGCTCGACAATCAGGCGCTTGGCCGCCGCGCAGACTTGCCCGGTGTTCTGGTAACGGCCAATGACGGCGGCTTTGACGGCTTCATCCAGGTCGGCGTCGTTGAGCACGATGAACGGGTCGGAGCCACCCAGTTCCAGCACGCACTTCTTCATCGCGGCACCGGCCTGGGCGCCAATAGCCATGCCGGCGCGCACGCTGCCGGTGAGGGTCACCGCGGCGATGCGTGGATCGGCGATCGCCGTGGAGACGCCGTCCGGCGTGACATTGATCACCTCGAACACGCCTTGCGGGAAATTGGCGAGCTGCAAGGCATCACGCAGCAAATAGGCCGATCCCATGACGTTTGGCGCATGCTTGAGGACGTAGGTATTGCCGGCGATCAAGGCTGGCACCGCACCGCGCAGCACTTGCCAGATCGGGAAGTTCCACGGCATCACCGCGAGAATCGGCCCCAGCGGGCGATATTCGATGCGCGCCTTGCCACCTTCGACCATCGTCGGCTCGGCGGTCAGCATGGCCGGGCCGTGTTCGGCATACCATTCACACAGCTGTGCACACTTTTCGATTTCGCCGCGCGCCTGGGCGATGGGCTTGCCCATCTCCAGGGTGATCATGTTCGCCATTGCGGCGGCGTTGTCGCGCAATGTCCGGGCGAGCACGACCAGGGCCTGGGCACGTTGCTCGACAGGCGTATGACGCCAGGTCGAGTATCCGGCAGCGGCACGGGCCAGGGCGGCGTCCAGGTCCGATGCGGACTGGAACGGATAGTGGCCGATCTGCTCGCCATTGGCGGGGTTGATCGAAATGGCATGGGTGAGGCTGGAAATCTGGCTCATGGCACCGTCCTGCTGGGTGGGTATGGGCTCAGATTAAGCTGGCGAGCGGGTTCTGGAAACTGAATAATACTGAGTATATCGTTCACGTTTGGAGAATGACTTGGATCTGGTACAGCTCGAGATTTTCAAAGCCGTGGCCGAGCACGGCAGTATCAGCGTGGCCGCCCAGCATATACATCGGGTGCCTTCGAACCTGACGACGCGGATCAAGCAGCTGGAGCTGGACCTGGGCGTGGACCTGTTTATCCGCGAGAAGAGTCGGCTGCGCCTGTCTCCGGCGGGGTGGAGTTTTCTCGACTATGCCCGGCGTATCCTCGACCTGGTCCAGGAAGCCCGGGCCACAGTGGCGGGCGAGGAGCCGCAAGGCTCGTTCCCCCTGGGCTCGCTGGAGAGCACCGCGGCGGTGCGCATCCCCGAGCTGCTGGCCGCCTATAACCAGCGCTACGCCAAGGTCGAGCTGGACCTGTCCACCGGACCTTCCGGGACCATGATCGATGGCGTGCTGGTCGGGCCGGCTGGCCGCCGCCTTTGTCGACGGCCCGGTGTTGCACCCGGCCCTGGAAGGGGTGCCTGCATTCGAGGAAGAGATGGTGCTCATCGCGCCGCTGAACCATGGCCCGATTCTTCGCGCGCAGGACGTCAACGGCGAGAGCATTTATGCCTTCCGCTCCAATTGCTCCTATCGGCATCACTTCGAAAGCTGGTTCGCCAAGGACGCAGCGGTGCCCGGGCGGATTTTCGAGATGGAGTCCTATCACGGCATGCTGGCCTGCGTCAGCGCCGGAGCCGGCCTGGCGCTGATGCCCCGCAGCATGCTCCAGAACATGCCCGGCTGCGCCACGGTGAGTGTCTGGCCGTTGTCGGAGTCGTTCCGGTTCCTGCGCACCTGGCTGGTGTGGCGCCGGGGCACGGTGTCGCAAAGCCTGACCATGTTTGTACGGCTGCTGGAGGAGCGCGGGGTGGTGCAGGCAGAGGCGTAAATAACGGGCGCCGATCGCTGCTCCCGTTACAGGTGTCGCGGTGAAACCTTCGGGTTAATTCGCGCGCCCGAGGATCGCTTGAGCGCGCGCAATGACCGGCGCATCGACCATTTGCCCATCCAGCACGAACACCCCTTCGCCCGAGGTCGCGGCCTCCATGATGCGCTGCGCCCAGTGCCGTTCTTCAGGGCTGGGTGTCAGCGCTTGATGGATGATCGCCACCTGGCTTGGATGGATACACAGCGCGCCGCCAAACCCCATGTCGCGGGCAAACTGAACGGCGTCATGCAGACCTGCGGTGTCCTGGATCGAGGGAAAGACGCCGTCGAGCGCCGGGGCCAGGCCGGCGACCCGGGTGCCGAGCACTACCGCGTAGCGGGCGTGGCTGAGGAACGCCTCGGCGGCGCGGCTACCGGTGGTCAGGTTCAGGTCCAGTTCCAGATCAAGGCTGCCGAACGATAAGCGCTCGACACCCGGGGCGCCGGCAATGTCGTGCAGTGCAGCCAGGCCTTTGGCGCTCTCGATGATCGGCCAGACCGGTTTGCCAGTGCTGGCCGCTGCATGCACCTGTGCCGCGCTTTCCGCCTTGGGCAGCAAGACCCCGATCACACCGGCATGCTGGCGGCACAGCTGCAGGTCCGCAGCATGCGCGCGGTGATCCGGGGCATTCACTCGCACCAGAATCCGCGCATCCGGATTTTCGCTGAGGAAGCGCTGCAGATTGTCCCTGGCCTGGTCCTTGAGGTTGTCCTGCACGGCATCTTCCAGGTCGACAATGACCCGATCCGCACCAGTGGCGATGGCTTTGGGGATGCGCTCGGGGCGCGTGGCCGGCACAAACAGGGCGGAGCGAACAATCGACGGACTCATGGCGTTTCTCCCAGGCTGAACTCTACTTCGCCGACTTGTGCGATGCCGTCCTGATTGCCCGCCCAGACCTGCGCCTTGCCGCTATCGATCAAGCGTCCACCGACCTCGAAGGGTTGGGGCGAAATCAACGGTCGCAGGCCACGGAAGGTGAACCGCTCCAGTCGCGCGGTCGGATGCGCTTTGGTAAAAGCGCGCAAGTTCAGGGTGGCGATCAGAGGCCCATGCACCACCAGCCCCGGATAGCCTTCGGTCTCGGTGACATAGGGCCAGTCATAGTGAATCCGGTGGCCATTGAACGTGACCGCGGAATAACGGAACAACAGGGTCGGGGAGGGAACGACCCGCTCCTGCCATTGGCGGTCGGGGAGCACTTCGGTGCCGCTCAGCTTGGGTGGGGTCGGTTCCCGATAGACAATGTCCTGCTCATCCTGCAGGGCACGTTGACCGTCCTGGAAATACTCGTGGCGAACCGTGACGAACAGCAACGACCCGGTGCGGCCGTGCTTCTCTTCGACATTGATAATGGTCGAGACACAGGTCACCTGCGCCTCCACCTTCAGCGGCTGGTAGAACTCGATACGGCTGCCGGCCCACATGCGATTGCGGTTGTGGGCCGGCGGCAGGAAGCCACCGAGGGCGGGATGACCGTCCGGGCCCAGTTCGTCGGCGCCCACTGGCTCTTGAAAGAACGCCCAGTGCCACAGCGGGGGAAGCGGTTGGCCAGACTGGGGTGCTACCTCGCCCAAGGTTGCGGCAATGCGTTTGACCAGGGTGAAACTGATTCGGTCCTGGCTTTCCTGGCGGCGGCCAATCCAGGCTGAAAAATCTAAACGGCTCATCGCTATTTCTCCTGTAGGTCGGTGATCGGGGTCACGGTCAGATCGCCCCGGCTGCACGCAGTTGTTCGATACGGTCCGTCCCCAGCCCCAATTCCCTGAGCACCTGTTCGGTGTGTTGACCCAGGCCCGGGACGGCATCCATGCGTGGTTCGAACGCACTGTTGCTGCCCGGCGGTATCAGGCTCGGCACCGCGCCGGCAGCGGTCTCGACTTGCCGCCAGCGCTCACGGGCCTTGAGTTGTGGATGGTCCCAGACCCCTTGCATGTCGTTGACCCGGGCGTTGGCAATCTGCGCATGGTCCAGTCGACCGATGACCGCATCGAAGTTGAGGGTCGAGAACGATTGGACGATCAAGTCCCGCAGCGCCTGACGGTTTTCGACCCGTTTGAAGTTGGCGTTGAAGCGCTCGTCCCTGACCAATTCCGGCGCCAGCAGCACCTTGTCGCAGAACAGCTGCCATTCACGTTCGTTTTGCAAACCCAGCATGACCGTGGTGCCGTCACCGATGGGGAAGGGGCCATAGGGGTAAATCGTGGCATGGGCGGCGCCGGCGCGTGGGGGCGGCGGCGCGCCGTCGTAGGCGTAGTACATCGGATAGTTCATCCACTCGACCAGGCTTTCCAGCATTGACACATCGATGTTGACTGCCTTCACCGGTTCGCCCGCGCAGCAGCAGGGCGGAGAGGATGCTGGAGTAGGCGTACATGCCGGCCGCGATGTCGGCGATCGAGCATCCGGCCTTGGCCATTTCTGCTTCGCCCGAGCCGCCGGTCACCGACAGAAAGCCGCCTTCGCTCTGGATCAACAGGTCGTAGGCTTTTTTCTTTTCATAGGGGCCGCCGGCGCCATAGCCTGAAATGTCACAAACGATGAGCTGCGGAAATCGCTGATGCAGCGCGCCGAACGAGAGACCCATTCGCGCAGCGGCGCCGGGTGCGAGGTTCTGCACGAACACATCGGCGGTGGCCAGCAGACCGTCCAGCACCTCGGTCGCCGGGTCTTGTTTGAGGTCGAGGGTCAGGCTTTCCTTCGAGCGGTTGGTCCAGACGAAGTGCGAGGCCAGGCCGTTGACGCGCTGGTCGTAGCCCCGGGCGAAATCGCCGACGCCTGGACGTTCGACCTTGATCACACGGGCACCGAGATCGGCCAGTTGTCGGGTGCAGAAGGGCGCGGCAATGGCATGCTCGAGACTGACGACGGTGATGCCGTCGAGCGGGCGGATGCTGTTGGGCTGGCTCATGATTTATCTCTCTTGTTATCAGAAAGAGCGCGGCAGTTCGAGCAGGTGTTCGGCAACGTACGACAGGATCAGGTTGGTGGAGATGGGGGCGACCTGATACAGGCGGGTTTCGCGGAACTTGCGCTCGACGTCGTATTCGCAGGCGAAACCAAAGCCACCGTGGGTCTGCAAGCAGGCGTTGGCCGCTTCCCAGGAGGCTTTTGCCGCCAGGTACTTGGCCATGTTGGCGCTGGCCCCGGCGTTCTCGCCGTTGTCGTATTCCTCGCAGGCACGCCAGCGCATCAGGTCGGCGGCCTCGATTTCGATATGCGCTTCGGCAATGGGGAACTGCACGCCCTGGTTCTGCCCGATCGGCCGGCCGAACACCACGCGGTCGCGGGCATAGGCGCTGGCCTTCTCGATAAACCAGCGTCCGTCGCCGATGCACTCGGCGGCGATCAGGGTGCGTTCGGCATTCAGGCCGTCGAGGATGTACCGGAAGCCTTTGCCTTCCTCGCCGATCAGGCTGTCCGCGGGGATTTCCAGGTTGTCGAAGAACAGCTCGTTGGTTTCGTGGTTGACCATGTTCGCGATCGGTTGCACGGTCAGGCCATTGCCGATGGCTTCACGCAGGTCGACCAGGAAGATCGACATGCCTTCGGACTTTTTCTTCACCTCGGCCAAAGGCGTGGTGCGTGCCAGCAGGATCATCAGGTCGGAATGCTGGACCCGCGAGATCCAGACCTTCTGGCCGTTGATCACGTACTTGTCGCCGCGCTTGACCGCCGTGGTCTTGATCTTGGTGGTGTCGGTGCCGGTGGTGGGCTCGGTCACGGCCATCGATTGCAGGCGCAATTCACCGCTGGCCAGTTTCGGCAGGTAATAGCTTTTCTGCGCCTCGCTGCCGTGCCGCAGCAGGGTGAACATGTTGTACATCTGCCCGTGAACGGTGCCGGAGTTGCCGCCACAGCGGTTCACTTCCTCGAGGATCACCGAGGCTTCGGCCAGGCCGAGGCCGGAGCCGCCGTATTCGGTCGGGATCATCGCCGCCAGCCAACCGGCGTCGGTCAGGGCCTTGACGAAGACTTCCGGAAAGCCTTTTTCTTCGTCGACCTTGCGCCAGTAAGCCGCGTCGAATTCAGCGCACAGGGCGCGCACGCCCTCGCGGATGGCATTGAGTTCTTCGGAGTTACGGTCAGTCATTATTATTCTCCTCAGCGCGTCACGCACGGTTTCTGCCCTGCGTGAGCGGGTCCGGGCAAAGAGCAATCAGATCGGGTTGAAACCCAGGGCAGTACGAAAGCGATTCTTGACGTAGTGACCGTCACGGGGTGGCAGCACCCGTGGCGGGTTTTGCGCCTTGATCTTGATCGTCGCGAGCTTGACGCCATCGCGGGTTGCAAAGCGTTCGCGCAGGTTATGCACGCCTTCCATGTCACGGATTTCATCGGTCCAGCTGAACCCGCAAGTCTTCGCCACCTGGTCCAGGGAAATACCAAAACCGGCGTGGCTGACCTGCATGCCGGTCTCACCGAAGTGACCGTTATCCAACACCGCGATAGTCAGGTTGGTGGGTTTTTGCAGCGCTACTGTGGCCAGCGCCCCGAAGCCCATGAGCAACTCGCCGTCACCGGTGACCACCACCACCGATTTGTCCGGTTGGGCGTTAGCCAGACCGAGGCCGACGGTGATGGCACTGCCCATGGCAGCCCACAGGTAGTAATTCAGATCGTTGTCGCCGGCAGCCATGACGTCATAGGACGCCGAGCCCAGGCCGGTCACCACCAGCACGTCTTTACGGTCGGCCAGCAAGGCCTTGACCACTTCGCGACGGCACAGGCTGTGGTTTGCGCTTACTTGACCCATTTCTTTTCTCCAATCAGGCGCTGACCGAGCAGCAGGGCAGTGGACGAATCACCGTTGAAGGCCATGGTCGCGGCACCGTGCAGCAGCGGGGCGACATCTTCCGGGACGTCCGCGCGCCAGGTCATGACTTTCATCAGGTTCAGGGCGGCTTCAGTGGCCTGGCCCATGGGGTTCTGCCAGGCGTTGAACTCGGCCCAGTCGCCGCGCATGGTGACCACCATCAACAGCGGGAAGCCGGCACAGACTTGCAGCGCCAGGGTGTTGATGCAGTTGCCGACGCCGCTGGACTGCATCAACAGCGCGCCGCGCTCGCCGCCCAGCCAGGCGCCGGCGAGGTAGCCGATGCCTTCTTCTTCGGTGGTGAGGACGACCGCCTTGATGTCAGGGTCTGCGTACGACATGCGGATGGCCGCCGAGTGGCCTGCATCCGGGACGAAGACCACGTGTTTGACGTCGTGGGCCTTGAGCACGCGGAACACGTCCTCCTGCCAGTCTTGTCCTGCGGTGTGTTCAGCTTCTGTTGACATGCCCATCTCCCAAGCAGTGCTGCTTTTGTGTTTTCACACATTCTGCGAGTGCTGGAAGTGAACTGCGACTACCGTTTTTGTCTTTGAGATATGCCCGATTGGTATAGCTGGCTGACCCCTGATCAACGCTGGCTGTAGGAGCAAGCTTGCTCGCGATGGACGTTAACGATAACGCCGGGTTTCCTGGATAAACACGACGCTCTCAGGTTCATCGCGAGCAAGCTCGCTCCTACAGTGACGCAAGAAAGGGCCCATGGGGCCCTTTCAAGTTACACATCGGTCATCGTCAGACCCTGGCAGTATTCGGCCTTGCCCAACCCTTCAACCCGGTCCGCTCTTCGATCTCCCCGGACCCGCTGATGTACCCATAACGCGACAGGTTCGGCATCAGCATCGAGGCGATGAACGTGATGCTCACAATGGCCGCGACATAGAAGAAGAAATACTCCTCGATCCCCTGGGATCTAAGCGACAAGGCCACGTATTCCGCGGTGCCGCCGAATGCCGCATTGCCGACGGCATACGGAAAGCCCACACCCAGTGCACGTACCGCAGGCGGGAACAGTTCGGCTTTGACGATCCCGGCGATCGGGGTGTAGAGCGACGCAATCGCCAGGCCGCCGAACACCAGCAGGAACGCCATGAACGGACTGCTGACCGACTGCAGGGAGTAGAGCAGGGGGATCACCAGCAGCATGGCCAACCCGGAAAACATCAGCATGTGCGCCTTGATTCCGATGCGGTCGGCGAGCAGGCCAAACAGCGGCTGGCAGAACATGAAGCCGACCAGGGCGGCGGTCATGATAAAACTCACCGTTTCCGGACTGAAGCCTGCAGAGATCACCAGGAACTTCTGCATATAGGTGGTGAAGGTATAGAAGTACAGCGATCCACCGATGGTGAACGCCACTACCAGGGCCACTGCGCGCTTGTGTTTGAACATGCCGCGCAACGAGCCGGCATCCTTGCGGTTCATGTCTTTTTTGGTCGCGGTTTCATGCATGGCGCGACGCAGATAGACCACGACGATCGAGCTCAGGGCGCCGATGAAGAACGGAATCCTCCAGCCCCATTCGCGCAATTCCTCGCCGGTGAGGGTTTGCTGAAGAATGACCACGGTCATCAAGGCCAGCAGCTGCCCGGCGATGATGGTGAAGTACTGGAAGGAGCCATAGAAGCAGCGCCGACCCGGTGTGGCGATTTCACTGATGTAGGTGGCGCCGGTGCCATATTCAGCACCCACGGACAGTCCTTGAATCAACCTGGCGACTACCAGCATCACCGGCGCGGCGACCCCGATCGTTTCATAGGTCGGCATGACGGCGATCAGCAGCGAGCCGGCGCACATCATGAACACCGAGATGATCATCGAGACCTTGCGGCCGCGGGTATCGGCAATCCAGCCGAAAATCCAGCCGCCGAGAGGGCGCATGAAAAAGCCCACGGCGAACACGCCGGCGGTCGCGAGCAACTGGGTGGTTGTATCCCCTTTGGGAAAAAACGAAGCCGCAAAATAGATGGCGGTATAGGCGTAGATGAAAAAGTCGTACCACTCCACCAGATTGCCTGAGCAGGCACCCATGATGGCCCTGACACGATTTTTACGGGTCAACGGGCCGGTCGTGGAAGCGTGGTCGGTTGAGTTAATAGTTGATGCGGACATGATGTTCACCCTTTTCTTCAAGGCGAGACGATACGAGGAGCACCCTGGGGCGTCTGCGACGTTGCTGGCTCGATGGGGCAGTTACGCTTAGCGCAGCGGCTTTGACCCGTTGACGATCAAGACTGAAGAGGGGGGATGCAGGCGAGCGATCAGCAGCTTGCTGACCGGGTGAGCCGGATAGCTCAGGCAAAGAGTAACGGTGTAGATCATGGCGCAAGCCCTCGAATCTTATTCTTGTAGTAAGTCGAGCGCTCTGGCGTCGACGTTGATTGCACGCTACCGCAGAGCGAGGAGGTAAATAAGCCGTCAGCCAGGCCTAACTGATATACCGAAATTCTATAGCTCCCTTGCAGCCCCGGCGGGCAGGGGGACAGACGCTGCGCGACAAGCGCCAGGCCCCCTGCGACAAAGGTCCGCGGCATTCCAAGGGGCGCCGATGCGTTTACACTGACAGCATGCTCGACGCATTTCGCGCCGAACCCGACTTTGACTGGCCTGGCAATGGATGTCGTTCAACTCAAGACCCTGATTCACGTGGCCGAACTGGGCAGTCTCAGCAAGGCCTCCGACCGGCTGCACATTGCACAACCGGCGCTCAGCCGCCAGATTCGATTGCTGGAAAAAGAACTCGGCACCTACCTGTTCGACCGACATGGCCGTGGCATGGAAATCACCGATGCCGGCCGCGAAGTGTTGGCGCATGCCACCCGGATCATGGACGAAATGGAGTCCATTCGAAGTTCGGTGGTGGGGGGAAAAGCTTCTTTTCGCGGCACGGTGATCATCGGTACCACGCCAACGGTGGCGGAAATTGTCACCGTGCCCCTGGTGCGCAAGATCAAGGAGGCGCACCCGGATCTCGCCATCAGGTTTTCCTCGGCCTTCAGCGGCTACCTGCTCGATTGGGTGCAGCGTGGTGAACTGGAGCTGGCAATATCCTACGATCCGCAACCGTTGCATACGCTGCGGATCGTGCCGGTGATGATGGAAAACCTGTTGCTGGTCGGCCCCGCCAGCGCCGGCCTGCGCCTGGATACGCCGGTGACGTTCGAGTCTTTGGCCGAGCAATCATTAGTGTTGCCGAGCGCCAAACACAGCCTGCGGGTGATTCTGGATAATTGTGCGCGGGACGTCGGGATCAAGCTCAACACCAGCGTTGAAGCCGACTCCTTCGGCGCCATGATCGATCTGGTCGGCAATGGCTTCGGCTTCACCGCGTTGCCTCTGGCCTCGATTTACCGGCAGATCGAAGCGGGAGTGCTCAGTGCCGCGCCCCTGATCGACCCCGTTCCGATGCGCAAACTGGTCCAGGTCTTTCCCGCTGACAGGCGAGTCAGTCCGGCGGCGAAATTTGTCGGGGATGCGTTCATCGAGATTGCCGCCGATCTGGTCAATCGCAACATCTGGGCCGGGCACCTGCTTTGAACAGGCTGCCCTGCTCGCGAAGAACGATTACGCGGTCTTCAGTCTTCCTTGCGGACAGTGGCCACTTCAGCAGCCCTGACCTTCACCTTCGCCCCGGAAATATCTTCAAACTCGTAAAAACCGTCCTTGGTTTCGGTGTCCGGCATGGCCTTGGTCAAATACTGGGTGCCGTTCTGCAGGGTCACCACCGTCGGTGTCGAGCAACCGGCCAAGGCCAGAAAAGCCGCCACGGCCATAGGCAAACCCAGAGTCTTGATATTCATACCCACCTCTCATCCTTTAAAAAAATGGCCCGCTGTCTTGTTCGAGCGTTATCGCAACCGTACCTCTCAGGCGGTTGGTGCGATGGATTGGCAGAAAGTTCGACAGGCGGCAAAAAAACCGGCCGATTGCCCGCCGCTGATCCTTTTCCGTTTGCACCGCATGGGGTGTAGCTGTTATCTGTACGCATAACCAGTACTCGCTCGCCATGGCCCTTTTACCTGTGACTGCAAATCCCCTCGACGACCCGTTCTACTACTTGAACAACTTCATGCAAGTGCTTGATTGGCTTGAGCATCGCTATGCCGATGTGTTGAGTGTCGAGGAGCAGCGGTTCATCGGCGATTTCTACCAGCTGCCCCGACCCTCCAGGGCGCTGCTGGTACGGATGGTCATGCGCAGGGGCATACACTTTCGGGCGAGCAAGCTGCAGTACGCCGAGATCGGCGACACCGCGAGCGCTGCCGGCCCGTTGCTGGCGCTGGGCTGGATCGACGAGCAGGCGCCGCTGTCGGTCGCGGAACTGTTCGAGGTGCTGCTCAAGGCCGAAATCCTCCAGTGCCTTGGCGCGGCCATCGATCAGCCCAAGGGCAAGAAGACCGATTGGCTGCCGGCATTGAGCGAACGGTTTCCCGAAGCCCGATGCTTCAGCCTCTGGTGCGAGGCATTGGATGACCGACTGTTCAGCCTGACCATCATGGGGCTGTGTGATCGCCTGCGCCTGATGTTCTTTGGCAATCTTTACCAGGATTGGTCGGAGTTCGTGCTGGCCGACCTGGGGATTTTTACCTATGAAAAAGTCGAGTTCTGCGCCGACTCCCGGGGCTTGCGCAGCCGCGAGGACGTGGATGCCTGCGTGTTCCTGCATGACTGCCAGCAGCGTTTCGAAGCCGGCGATGCGCTGGCCGGCATTGTCGAGCAGGTCAACGGGCTGGCGCTGGACAATCCCTGGCTGCAACGTCGTCGCGACAAGCTGTTATTCCAGATGGGGCAATATTGCGAACGCACCGCCGATTTCGCCACGGCCCTGGGCATTTACCGCGAGTGCGCCTGGCCTGGCGCGCGGTTGCGCCTGATATCGCGTGCTGGAGCGCTGCGGCGAGTATCAGTTGGCGCTGGACCTGGCCAGCCATGCCGAGCAGTCCGCGCAAAGTGCCGCCGAACAGCAACACTTGCTGCGGGTATTGCCCCGACTGCGGCGCAAGCTCGGCGGACCGCCCATCAAACGTTCGTCCCCTCGGGAAATGCTGCGCCTGGACCTGCAACTGCCCAGGACCGATCCGGCGCTGTCGGTGGAATATCATGTCCAGGCTCACCTGGCAGAAGAAGCAGCACCGGTGCATTACGTGGAGAACAGCCTGATCAACTCGCTGTTCGGGCTGCTGTGCTGGCCGGCGATCTTCGCGCCCTTGCCGGGGGCGTTTTTTCACCCGTTCCAGCGGGGGCCGGTGGACCTGCTCAATGAAGACTTCCATCTGCGTCGGGCTGACCTGTTCCAGGCCTGCCTGGGCGAACTCGATGACGGACGTTACCGCCAGACCATCCGTGACCGGTATGCCGCCAAGCGGGGCGTGCAATCACCGTTCGTGTTCTGGGGCGTATTGAGCGAGGAGTTGCTGCGACCAGGCCCTCGATTGCCTGCCGGCCGACCACCTCAAACACTGGTTCCATCGCCTGCTGCTGGACATCAAGGCCAATCGCGCCGGCATGCCGGACCTGATCCAGTTCTGGCCGCAAGACAAGACCTACCGCATGATCGAAGTCAAAGGCCCCGGCGATCGCCTGCAGGACAACCAGTTGCGCTGGCTGGAGTTCTGCCATGAGCACCAGATGCCGATTGCCGTGTGCTACGTGCAATGGGCGGAGCAAAGCGCGTGAGCTACAGCATCGCGGTTCGCGCGTTGTGCGAGTTCACCGCCAAGGTCGGCGATCTTGACCTGCGCTTCACGCCGTCGCCGACTGCACTGGAAGGCATCGTCGGGCATCGCACCGTGGCGTCCCGGCGCAGCGAGGGTTACCAGAGTGAAGTCGCACTCGAAGGCCAGTATCAAACGTTGCAGATCAAGGGCAGGGCGGACGGCTACGACCCGGTGCAAAATTGTCTGGAAGAAGTCAAAACCTATCGCGGTGACTTGAGCAAGCAGCCCGCCAACCACCGCCAGCTGCACTGGGCGCAGGCGAAGATCTACGGCTGGCTGATGTGCCGGAAACTGCAACTGGCCCGGATCAACCTGGCGCTGGTGTACTTCGACATTGTCAGCGAAAAGGAAACCTGTTTGGTCGAGGCCTTCGGCGCGCCAGAGCTGGGGCAGTTTTTCGAGCACCATTGCCGGCTGTTCCTGCAGTGGGCCGAGCAGGAAATGGCCCACCGCGAAGGACGCAATCGCGCGGCGCAGCAACTGGCGTTTCCCCACGCCGACTTTCGTCCGGGGCAGCGTCATCTGGCTGAATCGGTGTTCAAGGCGGTCAGTACCGGGCGCTGCCTGATGGCCCAGGCACCTACGGGAATCGGCAAGACCGTCGGCACCTTGTTTCCAATGCTCAAGGCCCTGGCGCCGCAGCAACTGGACAAGGTGTTCTTCCTGACCGCGAAGACCCCGGGCCGCAAACTGGCGCTGGATGCCGCGCAAGTCATTCTCCAGAGTGCCGAAGCGCCACCCCTGCGGGTTCTGGAAATGATCGCCCGGGACAAGGCCTGCGAGCATCCGGACAAAGCCTGTCACGGCGAATCCTGCCCGTTGGCCCAGGGTTTCTATGACCGCTTGCCCGCGGCGCGCCAGGCCGCCAGCGAACTGACCCTGTTGAACCAGAGCGCCTTGCGTGAGGTGGCGCTTGAACATGCCGTGTGCCCGTATTACCTGAGCCAGGAAATGGCCCGCTGGGCCGATGTAGTGGTCGCCGACTACAACTATTATTTCGATTTCAGCGCGTTGCTGTTCGGCCTGGCCCAGGCCAACAATTGGAAAGTCGCGGTGCTGGTGGACGAAGCGCATAACCTGGTGGAGCGGGGGCGGCAAATGTACAGTGCCAGCCTCGACCAATCGACCCTCAACGCTGTGCGCAAAACCGCCCCGCCAGCGCTGAAGACGGCCTTGCAGCGGGTCAACCGGCAGTGGAATGCCCTGCATGACCTGCAGCTCGGCGCCTATCAGGCGTATGACAAGGCACCGGAAAAATTGCTCCAGGCCCTGTCGTCCTGCAGTGCGAGTATCGGCGATTACCTGAACGATCATCCTCAAGGCCTGGACAGCGCCTTGCAGGGCTTTTACTTCGACATGCTGCAGTTTTGCCGGGTCGCCGAACTGTTCGATGAACAGTTCCTGTTCGACATCAGCAAGCGCGACCTCGAGCGCAAGAAAAACCTGTCGCAGCTGTGCTTGCGCAATGTGGTGCCCGCCGGCTTCATCCGCCCGCGCCTGACGGCTGCGCGCAGCACCGTGTTGTTTTCCGCGACCCTGAGCCCGCGCCATTACTACGCCGATCTGTTGGGCACGCCGGCGAACACGGTGTGGATCGATGTCGAATCACCTTTTCACGCCGATCAGTTGCAAGTGCATATCGTCAGCCAGATCTCCACCCGGTTCGTTCATCGCCAGTCGTCCCTGGCGCCGATCGTCGAGCTGATCGCCAGGCAGTTCAGCCAGCGCCCCGGCAACTACCTGGCGTTTTTCAGCAGCTTCGATTATTTGCAGCAAGTGGCGCAGTTGCTGGCGCAAAGACATCCCCATATCAATCTGTGGGCACAGTCTCGAGGCATGGCGGAAGGGCCGCGGCAGGATTTTCTCGATCAGTTCACCGCCGACAGCCAGGGCATCGGTTTCGCCGTGCTGGGCGGGGCGTTCGGCGAAGGCATCGACTTGCCCGGGGCGCGCCTGATCGGTGCATTCATTGCTACTCTGGGGCTGGCGCAGCTCAACCCGGTCAACGAGCAGGTGAAACATCGCATGGCGGCGATTTTCGGTGCCGGGTATGACTACACCTACTTGTTCCCCGGGGTGCAGAAAGTGGTCCAGGCGGCGGGGCGGGTGATTCGCACCCAGCAGGATCAAGGGGTCGTCATGCTGATCGATGACCGGTTTGGCGACAGCAAGGTCAAGCAACTGCTGCCGCGCTGGTGGACGATTGCGCCCGCGACTTATGTTGCGCGCCAACCCCCCGAGCAAGCAGTCATCGAGGCCACCGCCCAGGGTTGCGCACAGCCCGCGTTGTTTTGAGTTTTCCAAATTTTCCGTTTGTCCCATACTCCACACATACATCCATGACGTGAGGGATCAATGAGCGAAGATCGAAGCAAAGCCACCATCATCGATGACAGTCGGTTGCGCCTGTTGATCGATGCTGTGATTGACTATGCGATCTACATGATTGATCCCGATGGCATCATCACCAGCTGGAACGCCGGCGCCCGGCGTTTCAAGGGGTATGAGGAGGGGGAGATCCTCGGCCAGCACTTCTCGCGTTTCTACACCGACGAAGATAGACGCGCAGGCCTGCCCCAGCGCGCATTGAACACGGCCATCGCCGAAGGGCGCTTCGAGGGCGAAGGCTGGCGGGTGCGCAAGAACGGCACGCACTTTTGGTGCCACGTGGTCATCGACCCGATTATCGACCCGACGGGCAAATTGCTGGGGTTTGCCAAGATCACCCGGGACCTGACCGACCGCAAGATGGCCGAAGAGACCCTCAAGCAAAGCGAGCAGCAATTCCGCCTGCTGGTGCAAAGCGTCACGGACTACGCGATCTATATGCTCGCCCCGGACGGCCGCCTGACCAACTGGAATCTCGGGGCCCAGCGCATCAAGGGCTATATGCCCGAAGAAGTGATCGGGCAACATTTTTCGATGTTTTATACCCCGGAGGACCGCGAGGCCGGCGAACCGCAACGAACCCTGTCCATTGCCATCCGTGACGGGCGGTTCGAAAACAAGGGCTGGCGCGTGCGCAAGGACGGGACGCGGTTCATGGCGCACGTGGTGGTCGATCCGATCTGGGGCGACACCGGCACGCTACTCGGTTTTGCCAAGATCACCCGTGACATCACCGAAGCCACCCAGGCCCAGCAGGTCCTCGAACAAACCCGCGAGGCGCTGTTCCAGGCGCAGAAGATGCAAGCCATCGGCCAGCTCACCGGAGGCATTGCCCACGATTTCAACAACCTGTTGACGGTGATCCTCGGCAATCTGGAAATAGTCCGCAAGCGCGTGGGTGACGACCCGCGTATTACCCGGCTGGTGGACAACGCCACCCAGGGCGCCTTGCGTGGCGTATCGCTGACCCAGCGCATGCTGGCGTTTGCCAGGCGCCAGGAACTCAAGGCCGAACCTGTCGAGATTCCGGCGCTGGTGCAAGGTATCTCCGGCTTGTTGCGCAGCTCCCTCGGGCCTTCCGTGGTCCTTGAAACCAGCTTTTCAACCGAACTCGAACCCGTTCTGGCCGACGTCAATCAGCTTGAACTGGCGGTGCTGAACCTGGCGACCAACGCCCGGGATGCAATGCCCCATGGCGGGAAGTTGGTGATCAGCGCCAGAACGGAAGAGGTTCGCGACCAACTCCAGTTCACCCCGATGAAGGGCCGCTATGTCTGCCTGAGTGTCAGAGACACGGGGGAAGGCATGGATGAGACCACGCTGGCCTCGGCGATGGACCCGTTCTTCACCACCAAGGGGGTGGGTAAAGGCACGGGCCTGGGGTTGTCGATGGTGCATGGTTTTATCGAACAACTGGGCGGGCGATTCATCCTCAAGAGCCAGAAAGACGCGGGCACGACCGCAGAACTGTGGATACCCGTCGCCACGACCGGTTCGGTTGCCACGCCCGCTACCGACGAAGAAACCGCACCGCCGGTGCCTCGCCTGTGTGTGCTGGTGGTGGACGACGACAGCCTGGTGCTGACCAGTACCTGCCTGTTGCTCGAAGACCTCGGGCATCGGGTGATCAGCGCGGTGTCCGGGGCGCTGGCGCTGAAAGCGCTCGATGCCGAGCCGACCATCGACCTGGTCATTACCGACATGGCCATGCCGCAGATGAATGGCGCGCAATTGGCGCAGGCCATTCGAACCCGCAAACCTGACTTGCCGATCATCCTCGCGACCGGCTATGCCGAACGGCTGGAAGGCTTTGCCACGAAACTGCCGCGCCTGTCCAAACCCTATACCCAGCTCAATCTGGTGGAGATCATTGCCTCGACCATGAAATGATCGCCGCACAATCACCCGTATACCGAAACATCAGGAGGCGGAGTGCGCATTCTTCCTGAAGCCGCGCAGGTTCATGGCGCACAGGCAAAACTGCAACACGATCAGGGCATAGGCCTGGGTGTGGTATCCCCATATCACCCACAACACATTGCTCACGATAAAACAGATGAAGCCCGAGACCCGACGCTCGGGCTTTTGCGAACCGATCAGCCACGCGGCCAGCACCGTGACCACCATGGCTGGCCATTGCACCCAATCGAGATAGTCCATTGCTGACCCCTTGTGTTGTCAATCCGGCTGAACTTGTCGGCAGCGGTTTCTTCTAAAGGTCTTTGCAGCCCTCGGGTGATTCCAGTGCCAAGAATACTGACCGAGGCCCCGGCCGAAGAAACCCTCACCGAACACAACGCCAAAATGTTTGGTTCGCCCAAGGAACGCCTGGATTTCTATCGCCGGGAAATCCAGTACGAAACCAGCATTCTGGCCAATCGCACCGACGCCTATCTGGCCGCGCAATCGTTTTTGCTGATTGCCTTTGCCTCCTGCATGTCCAACCTCAATCCGGAATGGGGCAAGCTCTTTACCCTGGTGGTGCCGCCATTCCTGGCGTTGTTGGGACTGCTCAGTTCGCTCAACGCCTGGCCGGGTATTCGAGCGGCCTACGACATTATTGATCATTGGCATTTCAAGCAGAGTGAGTTGTTGCGCAGCGAGCCCTTGATGGGCCTCGCCTATGATGAATCGCCGTTGTTCAGTGAGATGGAGTCGTCCCATAAGGGCTATCGCAAATCCTTGTTGTTTTCGGTGCGTACGCCGTGGATTTTCGCCACGTTCTGGGTATTGCTGGGGACCTATGCGGTTTATATCCAGGTGACCAATCCCGGTGCGTGAGCCGGGCGGAACAAGGTTCGGCGGGTTACTCGGCAAAAACCCTGTAGGCGCGAGCTTGCTCGCGATGGATTCAAGAACAGCGCGATCATTCAGACTGTACGCATGTCGTCGTCATCCATCGCGAGCAAGCTCGCTCCTACAGGTGTCCGCCCCCTTTGCCAGAGGCAGAACGCTCCCTCAAGCCGCCATGTTGCCCGCGCTCATTTCTTTCTTGTACTGGGCCTTCAAGGTTTCCATTTGCGCCCCCAGTTCTTCCAGGGTGGCTTTGCCCAGCAGCTTTTTCGCCTGAGGAAACATTTCCGTTTCTTCCTCTTCGATATGGTGTTCCAGCAGTTCCTTGACCACTTTCACCCGACCGGCGAATTCCGGACTGGAGGGGTCGGTGACTTTCAGGTCGGGCAGCACCAGCGAGTCCACCGTGCGATGTTCTTCCTTGGCCTCGTAATACATCACGTCCTGCTCTTTGCCCCCGGCTTTCTTGTACGCCGGGTACAAAACCTCTTCTTCGAGACGGGTATGAATGGTGATCTCCATTTCCAGCTTGGCCAGCAGTTCGCCGCGTTTTTTGACACCACGCTCGGTGGATTCGCTTAATTGGGTCAAGATGCCTTTTACACGTTCATGGTCGGCTTTCAACAGGTCTATGGCGTTCATGGTCGAGTCTCTCAACTAGTCAGGGGATGAGCGCGAACGGTCTCAAGGCCGAAGGTCGCTCCTGGTACGGGAGCATTTGTCGTGCCGCTTCTTACTATCTTTTAATTGTTATATTAATCAATAGGTTAATAGCGCTGATGGCAAACTGAAGTCGTGCAGGCTGCATGAGTCTGGAAATTGACTCATGCAGTTCGCGGCGTCGCTTTTTTACCCCGGTAATAGTGTGATTTTCCACCTTGGCCGCTGATCAGATTCGCCCGGCATGTCGAAGAAACCGGCTCGGCAGTGACGGCCGTGCAGCGCGGTGATCGGGTGGTGACCCCGTTCGTGATTGCGTGTGGCGAGTGCTTTTTTTGCCAGCGTGACCTGTTCGCCAGTTGCGATGCGTTCGACAAGGGCCTGACGTTCAAAATGGGCCAGACCCATGTGCAGCGCTACTTGCCGGAGTTGCTCGGGCACATCGAAACCGGACGCCTGCAACCGGAGGCAATACCGGCGATATAGATCGGTTTTGCAGCAGGGAATTGGGCGGCCTGTGCCGGACGCCGGATTGGTGCGCGCCCCGATTAACTGTAGGAGCTGGCTTGCCAGCGAAGACGGCGGGTCAGTCGACATTGATGTCGGGATGTCAGTCCGCCTTCGCTGGCAAGCCAGCTCCTACAAGGGATCTCTGCTTGCTCGGGATTGGTCTACGGCCCCAATTCCTGTTGGGAGCGAGCCTGCTCGCGAAGAGGCCGCGCACGCCTGCCTTTAAACCCTGGACTCGGCTTCCCGATGCAACCGTTGCGCATTTTGCGTAGACGCCGAAACAGGCGGGAAATCTGTATTGAGTACGCGCAAGTGTTCGATCGCTTCCTTGAACTTCAGGTTGGCCTTCCTGCGTATGTCCAGATAGCGATCAAACAGTTCGCCATCCATATCGCTGCCCTCGAGCAGCTCGAAGGCGCTGCGGCTGAGCGCCTGGGCCTCGGCAAACATCTGGCGGTTGCGTTCCAGGGCGAACGCGCGGCAGGCTTTGATTTCTTCGCAGGTTGAATAGTGAATCATGACCAGCACCTTATTTTCGAGGTCCCTTTTAATAGGCTTGGCGCCGCAGGGGAACCGAACCTGAATCCTCGCGCCCTACAAAAGCCGGGCGCGATTAACCGTATGACCCGCCGGATCGCCCAAGGATTTCAAATTTATGAAGGCGAAAATTCGATGATTCCGGCAGTAAAAGCCGGGGGTAAAATCAACTATCCTGTTTTTTACGCCGCTCATATCGAGCCAGGATCGGTTGGGTACTGATCCCGTGGAGCAGGATGCTCAGCGCGACCACGGACAGGGTCAGATCGATGCACAGGGTTGCTACAGACGGCGCCAGCCCGTGGTTCAATGCATAAAACAGATAAAACAGACTGCCGATGCCGCGTATCCCGAACCAGCCGATCAACAGGCGCTGGCGCCTGTCCAGCAACCCACCCCAAGGCATGGCGACCACGCTCAACGGTCGAATCAGGCAGAACAACACGCCGGCAATCGCCAGCGCGCGCCAGTCCCAGTGAGCGACCAGCACCACCCCGAGCAGCGTCACCAGGAAGACTTCCATGGCCCGTTCCACCAGCCCGCCGAAGGCGAGCATGTCACCCATCATGATGCCCGCTGCCACCTGCGTGTCTTCAAGGCTTGCGGTATCGCCATGCACGGCGTGTTGCGGCTCGACGTTCTGGTGCCCGACCACCGGCTGTACCAGATGCTCGGCGGGAAGCTCGTCGTTGCCCGTGGATTTGACCTCTACCTGACGCAGACCCAGGCCCGCGGCGAATACCGACAGAAAGCCGTAGCCGTGAATCGACTCCGCCACTACATACGACAGGGCGATCAACGCGAGGGCCAGGTAATCATTCGGCGACAGCGTGCTGTCGTCGTTCTTGATCCGCAGCGACAAGGTCACGCGGCCGATACCGCGTCCCATCCAATAGCCGGTGAGCAGGCCGGCCGGCACTGCCCACAGCACACTGAACAGCAGCCAATCGCCCAGCCAGCCGGGGTTGCCGTCGAGTTTCACCAGCAGCAAGCCGAGAATCACGAAGGGAAAGGCGATGCCGTCGTTGAGCCCGGCCTCACCCGACAGGCCAAAGCGCACGCTGTCGTCATCCCGGGCATCGTTGACTTGCACCAGTGAGGCGAGGACCGGGTCGGTCGGCGCCAGAATCGAGCCGATCAGCACCGAAGACCCCCAGGTTAGCTGGAACCCGTAGTGCAGCAACAGACTGACGCCGGCAATGGTCAACAGCATCACCGGACCGGCCAGCCCGAATGCAATCCGCCATTTTTTGTCCCTGAGCGGCGAGCGCAATTTGAGGCCGCAGACAAAGAGCGAAAACAGCACCGCGACTTCCGTCAGGTGCTCCATCCAGATCGACGCGTCCGTCGTATCCAGTTTCAACAGCCCGAATACCGCCGGCCCGATCGCCACCCCCAGCACCAGGCACACGGCGGAGGTGGTCACCGGCATCCAGCGCAGGTACGACGACGTCAGTGCCAGCGTCAGCAGCACAGCTCCCAGTACCGCCACCCAGACAATGAAACTCATGATCGGGATTCACTGCGGGCGGCGCGGGCCCCAAGGGCCGAGGTCATCAACCGACAGTCGCGCGCAGGTATTCAGGCGTCAACACGTTGAACCAGATCAGGATCATTTCCACCAGGATGGTGACCAGCACCAACAAGCCGACACCCCAGACGCAAGCCGCATTCAGCAGGCCTTGTTCCTTGCGTTCGTGCATGAAAGTCGGCAGGCCGACAAACAGCAGGAAGGTCGAATAGAGCGAGGCGGCACCCAGCACGGTGATCGCCAGCCAGCGGCTCGGGTACAGGCCGGCTATGCCGGCGAGGAAAAACGGGGTCACGGTATAGGCTGCAAAACCGATGCATTGATTGACGGTCGGCCGCGCGTCGAACGTGCGCGACATCCAGCGGATGAACAGTCCCATCAGCGCCACGCCGGCGACGATGGTGACGTAGAGCAACCCACACAACTGCAACGCACTGCCGGCGCTGAGCTTGACGATTTCATTCTCCGCCAGGCTCCAGCCGACGTAGGTAGTCCCGATAAACAGGCACACTGCGGGGATCAAGGCCAGCAGCAACAAATGGGCGAGGTAATGACGCGGATGCGCTTCCTCTTCCTTGCGGATATCCGTCCACGCGAAGTTCGGTTGGGTAAACAGCTTGACGATAGGTGCGGACATGACGACCTCCTGAGCTGGAGCGGCCCGTGACAGGGGCCCCTAAACGTATTGAGGGGCAAGTTTTGCCAGGGGTTCATTTTTTCTCCGCAGGCCTGGGGCAGGTGCCGATAGAGGGAATGTTTGCAGGTGGCCAAGGTCAACCGAGCAGTTGTCTGCCTGGATGATTTGCCATGAACGTCAGCCAATCGGTGGTCGAGTATCTGCGTCAAAACGGCTTGCTGCTGACCACTGCAGAGTCATGTACAGCGGGCAAGATCATCACGCTGCTGGCTGAAGTGCCGCACAGCGGGGAGCTGATCGAAAGCGGGTACGTGGTCTATTCCCCCGAAGCCAAGCAACGATTGCTCAACGTCAGCCCCGAGACCATCGAAACCTTTAACCTGACCAGTTGTGAAGTTGCCCGGGAAATGGCCTCGGGTGCCCTGCGCGACAGCACGGCCAATGTCGCGGTGGCAACCACCGGCATACTCGGGCCGGAAGACGTGGATGGCATTCCAGCCGGCACCATTTGTTTCGCCTGGGCCTTCCAGACCGCGCAGGGACAAAGGGTTTTCAGCCAGCAACAGCGGTTCTTCGGGACGCGTTCCGAGGTCCAGTTGTTGGCCGCCGAGCATGCATTGAAACGGCTGTCGCACTTCCATCAACGGGCCTTGGCGGGTGAGCAAGACCTGGGAGCATCAGATGAACGATGAATCCGGCCATACCGATTACCGCAGCCGCGACTATCCGGTGCTTGAAGACATGGTGCATCAGGTCAAGGTCTGGCGATTCGAGCGCTGGGGCTGGTACGTGATCAGATCAAGTTCGCCATCCTGGAGCGCAACGGCAAGATCTCGGTAAATGCCGTGTAGGAGCAAGCGGTGCGGCGATTCGACTTGCCCGTGAATTGGGCGCTGCGGTGTATCTGTTGTACCGGGTTATCGTTCTTCGCCGGCAAGCCTGGCTCCTACAGGGGCCAGGCGTGGCATTGACCCAGGTACGGTGTTCAGAGCATCGGTTTGCCGCCGGTAATGCCGTACCGCTGCCCGGTGATGTAGCTGGCTTCATCCGACGCCAACAGCACATAGATCGGCGCCACCTCCACCGGTTGGCCCGGCCGCCCGAGCGGGGTCTGTCCGCCAAAGTTCTGCACTTCTTCATCGGGCATGGACGAGACAATCAACGGCGTCCAGATCGGCCCCGGTGCCACGCAGTTCACCCGGATGTTCTTCTCGCCCAGCATCTGCGCGAGGCCGGCGGTGAAGTTGGCGATGGCGCCCTTGGTCGTCGCGTAAGGCAGGAGGGTCGGTTTGGGCATGTCCGAATTGACCGAACTGGTGTTGATGATCGAACTGCCGGGTTGCATATGCTTCAGTGCGGCCTGGCAGATGCGGAAAATGGCGGTGATGTTGACATCGAAGGTCATCACCCATTCGTCGTCGGGGATGTCTTCGAAATGTTCGTGGGTCATCTGGAACGCGGCGTTGTTGACCAGCACATCGATCCGGCCGAAGCGTTCGACCGTCTTGTCCACCAGGGCCTGGCAGTGCGCTTTTTGCGCCAGGTCGCCGGGCAGCAGCAGGCATTGCCGGCCGCCTGCTCGACCAGCGCGCGTTTCCTGCGCGTCTTCATGTTCGTTGAGGTAGGCCACCACGACATCCGCGCCTTCACGGGCGAAGGCAATGGCGACGGCGCGACCGATGCCGCTGTCGGCGCCGGTGATCAGGGCGATCTTGCCCTCCAGCCGGCCCGAACCTTTGTAACTCTGCTCGCCGCAGTCCGGGTAGGGGTCCATTTTCTTCTGGGAACCGGGGACAGGCTGGCCTTGTTTTGGGAAAGGTGGTTTTGGATAGTCATTCATGGGGAATCTCCGATTTCAAGGCAGAAGAGTCAAAGGGTTGACCCTGGTGTTTTGCCTTGAGTTCGGTTGGATTTCATTGCTGTTCGGTAAACCTGGGCACCACACAAATCCCCTGTAGGAGCTGGCTTGCCAGCGAAGAGGCCCTTCCAGTCGACATCATTGTTGGCTGAAAGGACGCCTTCGCTGGCAAGCCAGCTCCTACAGGGGGGCGGCGTTGTTTTTAGCGGGTGCGGTTGATCAGGCTGCGCTCCATCCGCGCAATACCTTCCTCCAGCAACGCCCGCGGGCAGCCGAAATTCAGGCGCACGAACTGTTGACCGTCATCGCCGAAATCCAGGCCGGCGCTGAGCCCGACCTTGGCTTGTTCGAGGAAAAATTGCTGCGGGTTGTCCAGCCCCAGCGCCGAACAGTCGAGCCACGCCAGGTACGTGCCCTGCGGCACGTTCATGGTCACGCCCGGCAACCGGGTGCGAACGGCGTCGACCAGGTAGTCGCGGTTGCCTTGCAGATAAGTCATGAGACCGGTCAGCCAGGGTCCGGCTCCGCTGTAGGCGATGCGGGTGGCTTCCAGGCCCAGCGGGTTGACGCTGTCGACCAGGCCGCAGCGCGCGTGATTGACCCGCTCACGCACGGCTTTGTCCTGAATGATCATGAACGAGGTTTTCAGCCCGGCAATGTTATAGGCCTTGCTCGCCGACATCAGCGTGATGGTGCGCCTGGCGATGTCCGGGCTCAGGGTGGCGATCGGCACATGCACACGTCCGTCGAAGCACAGTTCGGCGTGGATCTCGTCGGAAATGATCCAGGCGTCCTGTTCCAGGCAGATGTGCGCCACCGCTTGCAGTTCTTCCCGCGGGAACACTTTGCCCAGCGGGTTGTGCGGGTTGCTCAGCAGCAGGGCGCCGCCGCCTTCCAGGGACTGGCGCAAAGCGTGCAGCGGCGTGGCATAGGTACCGTCAGGCAGGGCGTCGAAACCCAGTTCGACCTTGTTCAGCCCCCAATGCCCCGGTGCGTGACGCAGCGGCGGGTAGTTGGGGGTCTGGACCACGACATTCTGTTGCGGTTGCACCAGTGCGTGCAGGGCCATGTTGAAGCCCGACTCCACGCCCGGCAGGAAGATCAGCTCCTGGGGCTCGACGCGCCAGGCGTACTTTTTCCACAGGTCGGCAACGATGGCCTCGCGCAAGTCGTCCTGAGGCACGCTGTAGCCGAGCAATGGGTGTTCCAGACGTTTTTGCAGGGCCTGGATGATCACCGGCGGCGCGGCGAAGTCCATGTCGGCGACCCACATCGGCAATACGTCGGCCGGGTAACGGCTCCATTTGGTACTGCCGGTGAAGTGGCGGTCGAACACCTGATCAAAATCGAAAGTCATGCTCATCTCATAAAGGCCGGATTAATTCGGCAGCCATGATAAGCGCCAAGCCCCTGTGGGAGCGAGCCTGCTCGCGAAGAGGCCGTCACAGCCAGCATCCAATGTCGACTGGCACGCCACCAACCCCCTGTAGGAGCTGGCTTGCCAGCGAAGACGGTGGCACAGGCAACGAAGATGTTGGATGTGACGGCCCTTCGCTGGCAAGCAGCTCCTACGGGTCGGGGGCGTGACAGGAAGACGGGAATTGCCCGACTGTCGGTTTTCACACAATGCACCACAGCATTGTCTACAGTTTCAACTGTCGGTAGCCAAGCTGCCAACACCGTGATCGTCCAGAAAAAACCCGGCAAAGTACTAATGCCAACCTTGTAGGAGCGAGCTTGCTCGCGATGAACGTTAACGATAACGCGTTATTTCTGAATAAGCGCGTCGCCCTTGAGACCATCGCGAGCAAGCTCGCTCCTACAGAGAGCGCTGATCGGCATCAGGCAAAGTACCGGGTCTCCACCTGATCAGGAGTGCACGATGGACCTCAACCGTCGTCAGTTCTTCAAGGTCGCCGGTATCGGCCTTGCGGGCTCGAGCCTCGGCGCGCTGGGCATGGCCCCCGCGACTGCCTTCGCCGAGCAGGTGCGCCACTTCAAGCTTGCCCACACCCATGAAACCCGTAACACCTGTCCGTATTGCTCGGTCGGCTGCGGGTTGATCATGTACAGCCAGGGCGATGCCGCCAAGAACGTTGCGCAAAACATCATCCACATCGAAGGCGATGCCGACCACCCGGTCAATCGCGGCACCCTGTGCCCCAAAGGCGCCGGCCTGCTGGATTTCATTCACAGCCCCGGTCGCCTGCAGTACCCGCAGGTGCGCAAGCCCGGCAGCGGCGAGTGGACTCGGATCTCCTGGGATGAAGCGCTGGATCGCGTGGCCGACCTGATGAAGGCCGACCGCGATGCCAACTTCATCGAGAAGAACGAAGAGGGCCGGACGGTGAACCGCTGGCTGACCACCGGTTTCCTGGCGGCCTCGGCGGCGTCCAACGAAGCGGGCTACATCACCCACAAGGTCATTCGCAGTCTCGGCATGCTGGGGTTCGACAACCAGGCGCGTGTCTGACACGGTCCGACGGTGGCAAGTCTTGCCCCGACGTTTGGCCGTGGTGCCATGACCAATACCTGGACCGATATCGCCAACGCGAACCTGATCCTGGTGATGGGCGGCAACGCAGCGGAAGCGCACCCGTGCGGCTTCAAATGGGTGACCGAAGCCAAGGCGCACAATGCCGCCAGGCTGATCGTGATCGACCCGCGATTCACCCGGACCGCGTCGGTGGCCGACTATTACGCGCCGATTCGCACCGGTACCGACATCGCCTTCATGGGCGGGCTGATCAATTACCTGCTGACCGAGGACAAGATCCAGCACGAGTACGTGCGCAACTACACCGACCTGTCGTTCCTGGTCGACCCCGGTTTCACCTTCGAAGACGGGATCTTCAGCGGCTATGACGCGGTGAAGCGCCGTTATACCGACAAGACCACCTGGAACTATCAATATGCTGCAGACGGATTCGCCATGGTCGATCCGACCCTGCAAGACCCGCGCTGCGTCTACCAGCTGCTCAAGCAGCACTACAGCCGTTACAACCTGGAACTGGTGAGCCAGATCTGCGGCATGCCAACCGAATCGATCCAGAAGATCTGGGAAGAAATCGCCACCTGCTCGGCACCGGGCAAGACCATGACGATTCTCTATGCCCTGGGCTGGACCCAGCATTCGATCGGTTCGCAGATCATCCGCAGCGCGGCGATGGTGCAACTGCTGCTGGGCAACGTCGGCATGCCCGGTGGCGGGGTCAATGCCTTGCGGGGACACTCCAACATCCAGGGCCTGACCGACCTCGGGTTATTGTCCAATACACTTCCCGGCTATCTGACGCTGCCCAGTGATAGCGAGCAGGACTACGACACCTACATCTTCAAGCGGGCCCTCAAGCCCCTGCGCCCCGGGCAGATGTCCTACTGGCAAAACTACGGCAAGTTTCATGTCAGCCTGATGAAGTCCTGGTACGGCGCCAATGCCACGGCGGAGAACCATTGGGGCTACGACTACCTGCCCAAGATCGACGTTCCCAGCTACGACATCCTGAAAATGTTCGACCTGATGGGGCAGGGCAAGGTCAACGGCTACATGTGCCAGGGTTTCAACCCGATCGCCGCGCTGCCGGATAAAAACCGGGTGACGGCGGCGCTGGCCAAACTGAAGTGGCTGGTGATCATGGACCCGCTGGCCACCGAGACTTCGGAGTTCTGGAAAAACGTCGGGCCGTACAACGATGTGAAGAGCGCCGAGATCCAGACCGAAGTGATACGCCTGCCCACTACCTGTTTTGCCGAGGAGGACGGCTCGCTGGTCAACAGCAGTCGCTGGCTGCAATGGCACTGGAAAGGCGCCGACGGCCCGGGATTGGCGCGGACCGACATTCGCATCATGAGCGAATTGTTCCTGCGCCTGCGCCAGCGTTACCAGGCCAATGGCGGTGCCTACGCCGAGCCGATGATGAAACTGTCGTGGCCCTACAAGGTGCCTGAAGAACCGTCGCCGGAAGAACTGGCGAAGGAAATCAACGGCAGCGCCACCGCCGACTTTACCGACGCCACCGGCGCGACAATCAAGGCCGGCGCGCAACTGGCCGGGTTCGCTCAGCTCAAGGATGACGGCAGCACCGCGTCCGGTTGCTGGATTTTCTGCGGCAGCTGGACCGAGGCGGGCAACCAGATGGTCCGGCGCGACAACAGCGATCCGTACGCCATGCACCAACACCAGGGCTGGGCCTGGGCCTGGCCGGCGAACCGGCGGATTCTCTACAACCGCGCCTCGTGCGACCCGCAAGGCAAACCCTGGGCCGAGAACAAGCGCCTGGTGTGGTGGAACGGCAAAACCTGGGCCGGCACCGACATCCCGGACTACAAGGCCGATTCGCCACCGGAAGCCGGGATGAACCCGTTCATCATGGCGCCCGAAGGCGTCGGGCGGTTTTTCACCCGGGACAATATGGCCGAAGGCCCCTTCCCGGAACACTACGAACCCTTCGAAACGCCGATCGGCATCAACCCGCTGCACCCCAACAACAAGGGCGCCACCAGCAACCCGGCGGCGCGGATCTTCGATTCGGTGTGGGACACCCTCGGCGTGGCCAAGGACTATCCGTACGCGGCGACAAGCTACCGGCTGACCGAGCATTTCCACTTCTGGAGCAAGCATTGCAAGCTCAACGCCATCACCCAGCCCGAGCAGTTCGTGGAGATCGGCGAGGTACTGGCCAAGGAGAAAGGCATCGTTGCCGGTGACAAGGTGCGAGTCAGCTCCAAGCGCGGCTTCATCGAAGCAGTGGCGGTGGTGACCAAGCGCATCCGGCCGCTGCAGGTCAACGGCCAGGTGGTGCACCACATCGGGATTCCGTTGCACTGGGGCTTCACCGGCCTGACGCGCCACGGTTACCTGACCAACACCCTGGTGCCGTTCCTCGGCGATGGCAATTCCCAGACCCCGGAATCCAAGTCATTCCTGGTCAACGTGGAGAAAGTCTAAATGGCCAGCCAAGACATCATCGCCCGTTCGGCCACCACCACGGTTTCGCCTTCGGTGCGCATTCAGGACGAAGTGGCCAAGCTGATCGACACCACCAAGTGCATCGGCTGCAAGGCCTGCCAGGTCGCCTGCTCGGAATGGAACGAGCTGCGTGACGACGTCGGCCATAACCTCGGCACTTACGATAACCCCCAGGACCTCAGCGCAGACACCTGGACCTTGATGCGCTTTACCGAGCATGAAACCGATGCCGGCAACCTCGAGTGGCTGATCCGCAAGGACGGCTGCATGCACTGTGCCGAACCCGGTTGCCTGGCGGCGTGCCCGAGTCCGGGGGCGATCATCAAGCACGCCAACGGCATCGTCGATTTCGACCAGGACCATTGCATCGGCTGCGGTTACTGCATCACCGGTTGCCCGTTCAATATTCCGCGGATCTCGCAGAAGGATCACAAGGCCTACAAATGCACGTTGTGTTCGGACCGGGTGGCGGTGGGCCTGGAGCCGGCCTGCGTGAAAACCTGCCCAACCGGGGCGATTGTGTTCGGCACCAAGGACGACATGAAAGAACATGCCGCCGAGCGCATCGTCGACCTCAAGAGCCGCGGCTTTGCAAACGCCGGTCTGTACGACCCGGCAGGTGTCGGCGGCACTCACGTCATGTACGTGTTGCATCACGCGGACACGCCGGTGCTCTACGCCGGCTTGCCGGCGCATCCGACGATCAGTCCCCTGGTGGACCTGTGGAAGGGCGTGAGCAAACCCCTGGGTTTATTGGCCATGGGCCTGGCGGTGCTGGCCGGGTTCTTCCACTACGTGCGTGTCGGGCCGCAACTGGTCGAGGAGGATGAGCTGCCGGGCACTGTCGATCCGGCGGTGCATGAGGTCGATCCGTCGGTGCATACCTTTGATCCGCGCGGGGAGGACAGACCATGATCCGCAGACAGATCCTGCGCTACACCGCGAACCAGCGCACCAACCACTGGCTGGTGGCGATCTTGTTCTTCCTGGCGGCGCTGTCGGGGCTGGCGTTGTTTCATCCGGCGCTGTTCTGGCTCAGTCACCTGTTCGGTGGCGGCCCCTGGACGCGCATTCTGCATCCGTTCATGGGCGTGGTGATGTTCGTCCTGTTTCTGGGCCTGGTGCTGCAATTTTTTCGGGCGAATTTCTTTATCACCAATGACCGCCTGTGGCTGCGGCGTGTCGGGCGGGTGATCCGCAATGAGGAGGAGGGCGTGCCGGCGATCGGCAAATACAACCCGGGGCAGAAGCTGCTGTTCTGGACCTTGCTGCTGTGCATGCTGGTGTTGCTGTTCAGCGGGCTGGTGATCTGGCGCGCGTATTTCAGCGATTACTTCGGGATCACGGCGCTTCGCTGGGCGATGCTGCTGCACGCGGTGGCCGCTTTGATCCTGGTACTGAGTATCATCGTGCACATCTACGCCGGCATCTGGATCAAGGGTTCGGTCAGCGCCATGTTGCATGGGTGGGTCAGCCGCGCCTGGGCGAAAAAGCATCACGAACTCTGGTACCGGGAAGTGACCCGGGACGAGCACCCCGAGCGACCGGTCAGCAAAAAAGGATAACCCCTTGGCGACGATTCTTGAGCCTGGCGACATCGAAGCGGCGGCGAGTTCTCCGCCGTTTCTGCACCTGCCACCGAACAACCTGTTCACGTTGCGGGCACAGCGCCTGGAACGGTTCGCCGAAGGGCATCCCTTGGCCGATTACCTGCGGTTGGTGGCCGGCCTGTGCCATGTCCAGCAGCAACTGATGGACGATCCACCCGCCACTGCACCGTCGGACCTTGAACGCCTGCGGGTCTGCCAGCAACATGGCCTGCCACCGTTCGCCGCCGACAGCCTGGTGCGCGAGGGCGAATGGTTGCCGTTCCTCGAAGCGCTGTTGCAGCGGTATCCGCCACCTGCACAACCTGCGGTGGTAAAAGCCCTGGCGTCTTTGCGCAATGCCAACGCCGGGCAGCTCAAGGCCTGGGCGATTGCGTTGGTCAGCGGCCAGTTCACGCTGGTGCCGACCGCCCTGGTGCCATTTCTCGGCGCCGCGTTGCAGGCGGCCTGGAGCCATTGGTTGTTGGGGACACCGAACCTGCAGTTGAAACCCGGCGACAGCCTCAGCCAATGCCCGGCCTGCGGTTCGCCGGCCATGGCCGGGGTGATTCGCCACCGAGGCAAATACAACGGCCTGCGTTATCTGGTGTGCTCGCTGTGTGCCTGTGAATGGCACGTGGTGCGGGTCAAGTGCGTGTACTGCGAGCAAAGCAAAGGCCTGGAATACCTCAGCCTCGACGATGACCGCCACGCCGCCGACCAGGCCCCGCTGCGCGCGGAAACCTGTCCCGGCTGTCACAGCTACCTGAAGCTGCTGTACTTGGAAAACGACGCCGAAGCCGAAGCGCTCTCGACCGACCTGAGCAGCCTGATGCTTGATATGCGCCTGGAGCAGGAGGGCTTTCAACGGCTGGCGCCAAATCTGTTGTTCGCCCCGGGAGGCGACTGAACCTGCGATCCTGATCTGCATCCCGCAGGATGGTGGAGAACGCCAACCCTGCGTAGGAGCCGGCTTGCTGGCGAAGGCGTCTGCATGGGCGCTGCATGACTCAAGGCCGCCTTCGCTGGCAAGCCAGCTCCTACACGATTACCTGCGTACCGATGATTTGCGGAGAACGCCAACCCTGTGTAGGAGCCGGCTTGCTGGCGAAGGCGTCTGCATGGGCGCTGCATGGCTCAAGGCCGCCTTCGCTGGCAAGCCAGCTCCTCCACGATTACCTGCGTACCGATGGTTTGTGGAGAACGCCAAACCCTGTGTAGGAGCCGGCTTGCTGGCGAAGGCGTCTGCATGGGCGTTGCATGACTCAAGGCCGCCTTCGCTGGCAAGCCGGCTCCTACAGAGGTTCAACGGCTACACTCAGGCCATCAGCGTTTGCGGGAACCCCTGATGTCCAGCCAGGCCTTGCGGTTGCCTTCCATCGACAGTTTGCTGCGTCATCCAGCCTGCCAGCCACTGGCCGAGCGCTATGGACGCGACGCGCTGCTGGCCAGCTTGCGCCAATTGCTCGACGACCTGCGTGAGCCGGTGCTTTGCGGCCACCTCGACGCCGTTGAAATCGCCCCCGAAATCCTCGCGGGCAGGGCGGGCGAGCGCCTGGCCCGGCAGCATCGCAGCCATGTCCGCCGGGTGTTCAACCTCACCGGCACGGTGCTGCACACCAACCTTGGTCGCGCGCTGTTGCCAGAGGAGGCGATAGACGCGGTGCAGCTCGCTGCGCGCTACCCGCTCAACCTGGAGTTCGACCTGGACAGCGGCAAGCGCGGCGACCGTGACGACCTGATCGAAGGCCTGATCCGCGAATTGACCGGGGCCGAAGCCGTGACCGTGGTCAACAACAATGCCGCCGCGGTGTTACTGACGCTCAACAGCCTGGGCGCGCGCAAGGAAGGCATCATTTCCCGGGGCGAGCTGATCGAGATCGGCGGCGCCTTCCGGATTCCCGACATCATGGCCCGGGCCGGGGTGAAGCTGCACGAAGTCGGCACCACCAATCGCACCCATGCCCGCGATTATGCAGCGGCCATCGGTCCGCGCAGTGGCCTGGTGATGCGGGTGCACGCGAGCAACTATTCCATCGAAGGCTTCACCGCCCGGGTGCCGACCGCCGAGCTGGCGCAACTGGCGCACAAGCACGGATTGCCGTTGCTGGAAGACCTCGGCAGCGGCAGCCTGCTGGACCTGACGCGCTGGGGTTTACCTGCCGAACCGACGGTGCGCCAGGTGCTGCTCGACGGCGCGGACATCGTGACCTTCAGCGGCGACAAGTTGCTGGGCGGCCCGCAAGCCGGGTTGATCGTCGGCCGCAAGGACCTGATCGCGCGAATCAAGAAGAACCCGCTCAAACGCGCGTTGCGGGTCGACAAGCTGACCCTGGCCGCGCTCGAAGCGGTGTTGGGCCTGTACCGCGATCCGGACCGACTGGCCGAACGCCTGCCGAGTCTGCGCCTGCTGACCCGGCCACAAGCGGACATCCTGGCCCAGGCCGAGCGCCTGCAGCCCGCGCTGGCCAGGGTGCTCGGCGACGGCTGGAGTGTCAGCGCAGTGACGGCACTGGGCATGATCGGCAGCGGCAGCCAACCGGTGGCGCGTTTGCCGAGTGCCGCGTTATGCATTCGGCCCGACTCGTCCAAACGTCTGCGCGGACGACGCTTGCACGGTCTGGAAAGCGCGCTGCGCGGCTTGCCGATCCCGGTGCTCGGACGCATCGACGACGACGCCCTGTGGCTCGATCTGCGGCAACTGGACGACGAGGCGGCGTGGCTGGCGCAACTCGAGCAATGGCCGCAGGAGGGCGAACCAGGGTGATAGTCGGTACCGCAGGACACGTCGACCATGGCAAGACAGCATTGCTCCAGGCCTTGACCGGCCAGGCCGGCGATCGTCGCCGGGAAGAACGCGAGCGGGGCATGACCATCGACCTGGGTTACCTGTACGCGGCGCTGGAACCCGGAGCAGCCCTGACCGGTTTTATCGACGTGCCCGGTCATGAGCGCTTCACCCATAACATGCTGGCCGGGGCGCAGGGCATCGATCTGGTACTGCTGGTGGTGGCGGCCGACGACGGCGTCATGCCGCAGACTCGCGAGCATCTGGCCATCGTCGAACTGCTGGGCATTCCTCGGGCACTGATCGCGATCACTAAATGCGACCGGGTCGATCCCGCCAGAGTGCAGGCCGTGGACGAACAGCTCGAAGCATTGCTGGCACCCGGAGCCTATGCCGGTGCGCCGCGGATTGCGCTGTCGAGTGTGACCGGGGCGGGGGTCGAGACCCTGCGCCAGGCCTTGCTCCAGGTGCAACATGAAGTGCTGCAACGCAGTGTCCACGGCGGTTTTCGCTTGGCCATCTGATCGCGCATTCAGCGTGGCCGGCGCCGGTATCGTGGTGACCGGCACCGCGTTATCCGGGCAGGTGGCGGTGGGTGATACGCTGATGCTCGGCCCCCAGGGAAAACCGGTACGCGTGCGTGGCTTGCATGCGCAAAATCAAGCCGCGGCCAGCGCGTGTGCCGGCCAGCGCGTGGCGTTGAACCTGAGTGCCGAGCGTCTGGCGCTGGAACAGCTTCACCGGGGGCAGTGGCTGGTGGCCGAGTGGCTGTATGCGCCGACCCAACGCCTGGATATCGAGCTGCGGTTACTGGCCAGCGAAGACCGGCCCCTGGAGCACTTTCAATCCGTGCATGTGCATTTGGCTACCCAGGACGTGACGGGACGGGTGGCGTTGCTCGAAGGCTCAAGCCTCGCCCCCGGTGGGCAGATGCTCGCGCAACTGCTGCTCAACGCGCCGGTGCAGGCCGTGAGGGGCGACCCGCTGATTCTTCGCGACCAGAGCGCGCAACGCACGCTTGGCGGTGGCCGGGTGCTCGACCCGTTTGCGCCGAGCCGACATCGCCGCAGCCCCGTAGCGCCTGGCGCAGCTGCAGGCACTGGCCAGCAGCCATGGCCTGGAACAGGTTCTGCCCGTGTTGCTGGACAACAGCGACACCGGCCTCGATCCGCAACGTCTGGAGCGTCAGTTCAACCGTCCGCGTGATAGCTGGGTGTTGCCGGGCGACGTGCGTCTGATCGACACGCGGCAAGGTGCATTGCTGTTCAGCGCGGGCCGCTGGGACGCCCTGAAAATACCGGTGCTGGAACATCTTGCGCGTTTTCATCGACTTGAACCGGATCAAATGGGCCCGGACCGGGATCGCTTGCGTCGATTCACCGGCACGGCACTGGATCGCCCGACCTTCATCAGTCTGCTTGAAGAGTTGCTGGCCAGCGGCGCGATAGCGGCCAGCGGTCCGTGGCTGCACCTGCCCGATCATCAGGTGCGCTTGAGCGAGGACGACGAAGCCCTGTGGCAACAATTGCAGCCGTTGTTCGAGCAGGCCGGCTTCGATCCGCCGTGGGTGCGCGACCTGGGTCATGACCCGGGCGCGGTACGCTTGCTGCTGGGCAAGATGGCGCGGCTGGGATTGTTGCACCAGGTCGTCCGGGATCTGTTCTACACCGATGCGATGCTGCGTCGAATGGCGGCTATGCTGGTGCAACTGGCGGCCGAAAACCCGCTGATCCAGGTCACGGCGTTTCGCGACAAGGTGGGCCTGGGGCGAAAACGCAGCATCCAGATTCTCGAGTACTTCGACCGCATCGGCCTCACCCGACGGTTCGGCGACAAGCGTCATATCCGACTCGACAATGCACTGGCTCAGCCGCACGAGCCCTGAGTTCAAGGAAGGCAATCGCGCCCGGTGGCGCGGCCGGGCTTCAAACCCGGTTGGGGACGGCATCCGTTCCCGGGCAGGTTCGACTCCCGCTGCCTTCCGCCATTTTCAAAAATCTCCCAGCCACCCAAATCCCCTGTAGGAGCTGGCTTGCCAGCGAAGACGGCGGCCCATTCAACATCGCAGCGCCTGACAGACCGCTTTCGCGGGCAAGCCCGCTCCCACAGGAATCGCTGCCATACACAAATATTTTGTCCAACACAGAACCCTGTAGGAGCTGGCTTGCCAGCGAAGACGGTGGGTCAGTCGACATCGATGTTGACTGACAGACCGCTTTCGTCGGAACGCCGCCCGGAGCAAGCTGCTCCTACAGAGGCGGTCATTGCTTCACATAACGCCCGGGTGCCGGTTCCAGTGGCGGGTACTGCTCGTTACCGGCGTGCTGCACCGAAGGCTGGCGTTCCCCGGCGTGCCCGGCCAGCCAGGCGAACCAATCGTTCCACCAACTGCCTGGACTCTGTTGGGCTCCGTCGAACCAGTTTTGAGGGTCCTGGGTGACCTGGTCGTTGGTCCAGTAGTGGCGTTTTTCCTTGGCCGGCGGATTGATCACGCCCGCGATATGCCCCGAGGCGCCCAGCACGAAACGCTTGGTTCCGGAGAGCAATTCGGTGCTGGCGTAAGCGCTCCGCCATGGCACGATGTGGTCGTCATGGGTGGCGAGGATGTAGGCCGGGGCGTCGATGGCGCGCAGGTCCAGCTTGACCCCGCAGCAATCCAGTTCACCGGATTTCAGATCGTTCTGCAAATAGGTATGGCGCAGGTACCAGCAGTACATCGGCCCCGGCAGGTTGGTGCTGTCGTTGTTCCAGAACAGCAGATCCAGCGGGATCGGTTTCTGCCCCTTGAGGTATTTGTCGACGTTGTAGTTCCACCACAGGTCGTTGGGGCGCAGCAGCGAGAAGGTATTGCCCATGTCCTCGCCCTTGAACAGGCCGATGGGGCCGTTCACGCCGCCAATGGTGCGCTCGCGTTGGGCGACCAGTTTTTCGTCGACGAAGATATCGATCGCACCGGTATCGCGGTAATCGAGGAAAGTGGTCAGCAGGCTGACGCTGGCGATTTCCTTGTCGCCGCGGGCCGCCAATACGGCCAGCGCCGAACTCAGCAGCGTGCCGCCGATGCAGAAACCCATGCAATTGGGCCGTTGCTCGCCGCTGATCTCGCGGGTCACCTGCAGGCCTTTGATAACGCCGGTTTCGACCAGGTTATCCCAGGTGGTGCCGGCGAGCGACTGGTCGAAGTTGCGCCAGGACATCAGGAACACCGGGTGGCCTTGCTGCAACAGATGCCGAACCATCGAGTTGTCGGGGCGCAGGTCGAGGATGTAGTACTTGTTGATCGACGGCGGAACGATGAACATCGGGCGCCGGTACTGGGTTTCGCTTTGCGGACTGTACTGGATGAGCTGGAAGAGTTCGTTCTCGAAGACCACCTCGCCCGGGGTGTTAGCCAGGTCGAGCCCCACTTTGAAGGCGCCGGCGTCGCACTGACGCATCTTGCCTTCCTGCAGGTCGCTGGCCAGGTGCAGCAGGCCGGTGATGAGGCTGCTGCCTTGGGTCTCGACGACCCGTTGCAGTGCATCGGGATTGCTGGCGAGGAAATTGCTCGGCGCACCGGCGGCGATCGCTTGCTCCACCAGATACAGCAGGCGCTGGCGTGGTTTCTTCTCGCTGAGCGGGAGCAGCTCGAGCAGCTTCATCAGGAAGCCGGAATTGAGCAGGTAAAACGCCGCGAGGGAACCGAACAGCGGCTGGCTCCAGTTACCGCTGGCAAACCGGCGGTCGTCGAAGGTGAAGGCCTGGCCGGTCAACAGACGCTGGCCGAGTTCAGCCCATTGCTGCTGATAATCGGATTGAAGGCTGTCCAGGGTGCTGCGTGGCAGATCGAACCAGGCGTCGCAGTCCTGCCCGGTGAACCAAGGATTGGTGGCGACCCACAGGCGTAATTGTTGCACTGCAAAGGAGGCAGCGAACGGAACCTGGCCTGACCAGAAAGTGTTGAAAGTGTGCGCGTTGTTGTCCATGGAAATTCTTGCCCACATGAAAAGACCAGGTATAAAAAAAACCGCGGCGCCGGAATTCGGCGCCGCGTCTTCAATCAAGCAAGCCCATCGGTGTGCCTAGCGCTCGATCGCCAGGCTCACGCCCTGACCGCCACCGATGCACAAGGTGGCCAAGCCTTTCTTGCCGTCGCGACGAATCAGCTCATGCACCAGCGACACCAGAATCCGTGCGCCTGATGCACCGATCGGATGACCGAGGGCGATCGCGCCACCGTTGACGTTGACCTTGTCCATGTCCCAGCCCAACTCCTTGCCGACAGCCAGTACCTGCGCGGCGAAGGCTTCGTTGGCTTCGATCAGGTCCAGTCGTCCAGGCTCCAGCCGGCCTTGGTCAGGGCCAGGCGGGTGGCAGGTACCGGGCCGATGCCCATGATCGACGGGTCGACACCGGCACTGGCATAGGCCTTGATGCGTGCCAGTACCGGCAAGCCCAGGGCCTGGGCCTTGGCGGCGCTGGCCAGCATCAGCACGGCGGCGCCGTCGTTGAGGGTCGACGCATTGCCGGCGGTGACGGTGCCGGTTTTCTGGAACGCCGGCTTGAGGTTGCCCAATGCCTGGAGCGTGCTGCCCGGGCGCGGTTGTTCATCGGTGTCGAAGACCAGCGGATCGCCCTTGCGCTGGGGAATCAGGATCGGGGTGATTTCAGCCTTGAAATAACCGCCTTCGATGGCTGCAGAAGCTTTCTGCTGCGAGGCCGCGGCGAAGGCGTCCTGGTCTTCGCGGCTGAGTTCGTACTTGCTCGCCAGATTTTCCGCGGTGATGCCCATGTGGTAGTCGTTGAACGCATCCCACAAGCCATCCTGGATCACGCTGTCCTGCAGTTGCGCATGGCCCAGGCGCAGGCCGGTGCGTGCCTTGGGCAGCACATAGGGGGCCAGGCTCATGTTTTCCTGGCCGCCGGCGATCACCAGTTCGGCGTCGCCGCAACGGATGGCCTGGACGGCGAGCTGGACCGCCTTGAGGCCGGAGCCGCAGACTTTGTTCAGGGTCAGGGCAGGGACGGTATGGGGCAGGCCGGCGTTGATCGCCGACTGGCGTGCCGGGTTCTGACCCGAGCCTGCGGTCAGCACCTGGCCGAGGATCACTTCATCGATCTGTGCAGCATCGACACCGGTCTGTTCGAGCAGGCGACGAATCACTGCTGCGCCCAGTTCAGTGGCGGGAATGGCGGACAGGGAGCCTTGGAAACTGCCAATGGCGGTACGCGTAGCGGCAACGATTACGACTTCGTTCATGCAAAACCTCATAGAGTTGTGTCAAGCGGGAGCAGGGCGTCCATGCCCTGACAGGCTTATTGCATGTTCATGCCGCCATTGACCGAGAAGTCGGCGCCGGTGCTGTAGCCCGATTCATCGCCGGCCAGCCAGGCCACGATCGAGGCGATTTCTTCGGGTTGGCCGAGGCGGCCGACCGGGGTGGCGGCGATCATGGTGTCGAGAATGTCCTGGCGGATGGCCGCGGTCATGCTGGTCTGGATGTAGCCTGGGGAGACGGTGTTGACGGTCACGCCCTTGCCGGAAACTTCACGGGCCAAGGCCATGGTGAAGCCATGGATGCCGGCTTTGGCCGCGCTGTAGTTGGTCTGGCCGAACTGGCCACGCTGACCGTTGATCGAGGAGATGTTGATGATCCGGCCCCAGCCCTTGGACAACATGCCTTCAATCACCTGTTTGGTGGTGTTGAACATGCCGTTGAGGTTGGTGTTGATTACGGCGTTCCAGTCTTCCGGAGTGATTTTGCGGAAGGAGGCGTCACGGGTGATGCCGGCGTTGTTGACCAGTACATCCACCGGGCCGAATTGTTCACGGGCCATCTCGAAGGCCTTGCGGGTGGACTCCCAATCGGTGATGTCGCCGTAGATGAATTCGAACTTATAACCCGCCGCCAGCTGGCTCGCTGCCCATTCATTCTTGCGGGCGGAGTCCGAGCTGCAGCCGACGATGACTTTGAAACCTTCCTTGTGCAGGCGCTGACAAATTGCCGTGCCAATTCCACCCATACCGCCAGTAACCAACGCAATACGACCAAGCGATTTCATACCGTCTTTCCTTTCTATATTTTGCGTTGCAGGATGGGGTGTGATTGTTCGGTATTGGCGAGGTATGCGGAAGTGTTGGGAGGTGACTGTCTGGTGTCCAACGGCGCCATACGGGTTTTTCTTGTTCCCTGGCAAAAAACGAACAGGATCTATACTGGGATCAATTATTCGAAGCGAATCACCGGCTAGTATTTGTTTAACGCAGATCAGTTATGGCTCCGGACAGGACGTTCGGTTCCACAGGTCAATGAGGACGCCATGTATAGAATGAGTTCCGGTTACGCCAACGTGCTGGTCAATACGCTGTCAGCGGAAGGAATGGATGTCGCCCACCTGTGTCAGGAGGCTGGACTGGACTTGAACATCGCGCACACGCCAGGCGCGTTGTGTGAGCGAAGAGCGATCTATCGGCTCTGGCAACTGGCGGCACAGGCCAGCGGCGATCCCGACATTGGTTTGAAAGCCTACGGCCATTTTCATCCCGGCAGTTTTCAGATTGTCGGTTACACCATGATGTCGAGCCTGAACCTGAAAAGGGCGCTGGAACGCCTGGTGCGATTCAGCCCGTTGATCGGCACCGGGTTCAGCCTGTTTTTTGTCCCGGAGCGGGAGCACTACCGCATGGCCTCGCTCGATCATCAACAGACCGGCTCGATCAAAAGCCCCGGCAATATGCCGATGCCGGGCTGGCTTCCCTGCTGGGCTTCTGCCGCTGGCTGGGCGATGGAACACTGCCGCAGCCCCTGAGTGTGGAATTCAGCTACCCGGAGCCGCGAGACACGTCCGAGCACCAACGGCTGTTTGGCTGCGACCTGCAATTCGGTTCGGCCTACGACAGCATTCTGTTTGACGGCGAGGAGCTGCTGCGGCCGTTGAGCATGGCCAACGAGGCGCTGGCGGTCCTGCATGACAGTTTCGCCGAGGCGCAACTGGATTCGCTCTGCGGCTTCTCCATTGTCGGCAAAATCCGCGCGCTGCTCACCGAGCGTTTGAGTCACGGCCAGGGGCAATGCGACATGGAGTCGATCGCCGCTGCATTGAACCTCAGCAAGCGCACCCTGCAACGCGCCCTGGAAAAGGACGGGACTCAATTCAAGGACGTGCAGAACGCCGTGCGCCGGCAACTGGCCGATTTTTACCTGCGCCATTCTCACTTCAACATGAAGCATGTGGCGTATCTCCTTGGTTTTCATGACCACAGCAGCTTCAACAAAGCCTGCAGCCGCTGGTTCGGAATGACCCCCGGCCAGTACCGGGCCGAGGAATCGTTCGCGTTCGAGGGCGCCGCGCCGGTGTGACGCGGCGCTGGCCGATGATCAAGGCTTTTTGGTAGAAGGTTTTTTCGCGCCTTTTTTGGCTTTGGGGGAGGAACTCACAGGGCTCACGGTTTTGGCGATGGGTTTGGACAGCACTGCCGGGGCTTTCGGCTCGGTCGGGCTGGTGGGTATCGGCTTGGCCGCTACGACCGGGACTTGCTGCTTGATCGGCTCAGCTGTCGCTACCGGGTCTTTTTGCTTGGCTGGCTCAGGAGTGGCCAACGGCGCTTTTTGCTCGGCTGGTTGCGGTGTTACCGCTGCGGCCTTTTGCTTGACCGGCTCAGGCGTTACCACGGGAGCCTTGATCGGCTCGGCCGACACCACCGGTATTTCCTGTTTGATGACTTCGGCTTTGGCTTCACTCGGCGCCTGGGGCGCGCTGGAACCTGGCAATGGGACATCGAGCAGCGTGTGCAGCTCTTGCCAGACCGGATGTTCCGCGCCGTTGACGGTCAGCAGTTCCGGCAGCAGATTGGCCGCCGCCGCCAACACTTGTTGGCGTTCTTCGGCTTCGGGCAGCAACGATAGCAGGCTTTGCACGCTTTCCTGCGGATAGGTGGCGACCAGCAGTTTCTGCAGGCTCAAGGTTTCGCGCAGGTCAACGGACCCGGGATTGTGGTCCGGCAGCGGCGCCTGCAGTTTGCGGATCAGTTTCTCGACACTTTGCCGGCCGGGCTCGTTACTGTCGTTGCCCAGCAGAAACAGGATGCGGATCAAGGCTTCCATCAAGCCGCCCAGGGGCAAGGCATCCTGCAGGCGTTCGATCAGGAGCTTGTCGTGCTGCTCGGCATGTGCCTGCAGATTGCGTCCGGTGGCATTGCCGAAGAGGCTGTTCAATACGCCATAGATACCGTAGAAACACAGCTCCTGGGTGGCATCGCGCAAATCGCGGTAACCATCCAGGGCGTCCTGGATCTGGTTGGAGAACAACGCCTGCCAGGCCAGAAGAGGGTTGTCCGGGGTAACCGGGTGACGATCCTTGCTGACCTGGGAGGCGCTGGCGGACAGCCACCACAAGGCCGGGTTCATGCTGCTCCACATCACTTGTTGCTGATGGAAGGGGTGCGAGCGGCGGATCAGTTCGGCGGCCGGTTCGTTGATCCACTGCCGCAGCCACGGGCGTATGAAGCCGTCGTACAGGCTGTTGTTGAGGGCGGAAGCGCGTTCGACCAGGGCGAATTCGCGATCGTCGTCACGGCGTGGTTGCTCGTCGCCATGAATGTCGGCGATCCGCCGCGGTTCGAAACTCACGGCATAGCGAGTTGCCGAGTTTTCCGGCAGGTCTTCGATCAACATTTCATACAGCCCGGCCGGCAAGGCATTGATGATGTCGACCGCACCGAGCAGCTCGCGGTGCTCGCGCCGGGCCACTTCACCGGAGACGAAGATGCCCAGGTGCCCGATGCTGGCATGGCGCAGGTAAACGATGGTACGCCCGGCACGTTGCAGGGCGAGATCGCTCGGGTAGACATCGGTGATCCAGTCCAGCGCCTGCTGCGGCGGAGTGATGTTGTCGCCATAGGAGCAGAACACCACCACCGGCACTTCGATGCGCTTGAGGTCCAGCCCGCTGCTCTTGCGTCCCAGGCCGCCGGACAAGCGATTACCGATGAACAGGTCATCGACAATCATCTCGATTTCTTCGCCGTTGAGCAGCGTCGGGCTGCCCCACCAGCGCTCGAAGTCGAGAAAACGCTCGACCTCGCTGTCGACTTCGCTGAACAGGTGGTAGTACTTGCCCCACCAGCTGTGCGCCGGGTCGAGGCTTTCGAAATTGCTCACCAGCCAGGTGCCGTCGAAACGGTCGTTGCCCAGGTCGCTGCCCAGGCGCGCCATCCAGCCGCCCCCCAGCAAGCCGCCGGAGTAGCGCATCGGATTTTTTCCATTGACGCCGGCCCAGTAGGACAGCGGCGCGCCATTGACGATGATCAGCCCCGGCAACTCCGGCCGGGAGGCTGCCAACCCCATCAAGGCCCAGCCCGCCTGGCAGTTGCCGATCACCACCGGTTTGCGGCTGGCGGGATGGCGGGCGGCTGACGACTTCGATCAATCGGGCCTGGGCGGCGGTAATGTCCGCCAGGGTTTGCCCGGGGTTTGGCGAGTGGCTGAAGGCGATGAAGTAGGTGGGATGCCCGGCACGCAGGCTTTCGCCGATGACCGAATCCTGTTTGAAACCGCCGATGCCCGAGCCATGCCCGCCCCGTGGATCGATGATGATCACCGGCGGTTTATTGCCGTCGATCGCTTTGCCGGAGCCGCCGAACACCTGCAACAACGAGTAATTGACCGGGCGGGGCAGGTCTTCGCCGGCGACCAGGGTTTCATGATCGAATTTGAGCAGCAGCGGGTACCCGGCCCGTTCGTGCGCCAGGGTGTTGTCGCCGCGCTGACGCAAGGTGTCCCAGAACAGCACGCTGCGTTGGCCCAGATCAGTGAAATATTCCTGCCATTCCTTTGCGGTAGGTTGTCTCAGTTGCCCGAGACTTGCCGGTGCGAAGGTTTTTGCCTGGCGCTTTTGCACGGCGTCGAGCACGTTGCGGGTATTGAGGCGTTGCAGGTGACTGAGGTGCTCGAACAACCCGGGGGTTGATGCAAGCCCTTCATCTTGCAACGCAATATTCTGATCCTGGCCCATCGTGAACTCCTGATGCCTTAATAGGGGAAGCGGCGCATCCAACCCTTTTATGCAACATGACTGGGCCGGCCGTCTGATGGTCAGGAGTTTAGCGCTATTAAGGGCAGGGCTGACAAGGTTTATTTTGCGCTGCACAAAAAAGGGGTTGCGAAAAGTTTTTGTGCGCTGCAATATAAAGGCTAACGCGATGACTGGCAGGTTCGCTATCGCGTCCTCTGGCCCATTTGGGCCTTCCAGTACCAGGAGATTCAAGCATGTCTTTTTTCAACTCGGAAAAACTGCAAGCCACTCAGAAAGCCAACCTTGACCTGATCCAGCAAATCAGCGGCAAAGTCTTCGCCAGCGTTGAGCAGCTCAGCCAGTTGCAGTTCAAGGCCCTGCGCGAGTCGACCGAAGAGCAGTTCGAAGGCTTTCGCAAGCTGCTCGCCGTTCGCGGTCCACAAGATTTCGCCGAGCTGCAGGCTTCTTTCACCCAGCCGAACAAGCAGACCGAACGCCTGACCGAGTTCAATCGCCAGGTTCAGGCACTGATCGCGGACACTCAGTCGGACATCGCCAAGCTGGCCTCCAGCCAGGTAGAAGCCGGCACCCAGCAAGTGCAAGAGTTCGTTGAAGCGATCAGCAAGAACGCACCAGCTGGCTCCGAGCCAGTAGTGGCCGCGTTCAAGTCGGGCCTGGCGAATGCCGGCTCCGCGTTTGCAAATGCACAGCAAGCCGCGAAACAGGCTTCCGAAAACGCACAGCAAGCTGCAAAGCAGGCTTCCGATACGTTCACCGAAGCAACTGCCGCTGCTACCAAAGCAGCTCCGGAAGCAAACGCCAAGACCGGTAACAAGTAAGTCTTAGCAGTCCGGTTGCACCGATGGCGATGGGTTTACTCCCCATCGCCATTTTTTTGGCTGGAATAAACTGATTTGCAGGGCTCAGGCCGACAGTGCTTCACTCACCGTCTTTCTTTGGCGGCTTGGCGCCAAACAGGCCGAACATGTTCTGGGTGTTGAGATACAGCGCCTTTGACTGGTCGACATACTGGCGCATCAGGTCCTGCATCACTGGCGCCTGCTGGTGCATGAACGCGCTCCAGGCCTCTGACGATTGCGCGCCGGTCTGGGACTGGACGTCGATCACGGTCTGGATGCTCTTGTCCAGGTAGCTGCCGAGCACACCCTGATAAGGACCGTAGAACTGGATGATCCCCATCAGCATCTCGCTGGAGAAGATCGGCTCGCCGCCGCTTTCAGCTTCCAGAATCACTTGCAGCAGAATGCTGCGAGTCAAATCCTCGCCGCTCTTGGCATCGACCACCTGAAACGGAACCTTGTCGACGACCAGTTGGCGGATGTCGGCCAGGGTCAGGTGACTGCTGGTATGGGTGTCGTACAGTCGGCGATTGGGGTATTTCTTGATCAGGCGGGGGGTGGTATCGGTCATGCGGGCGTCTCGCGGCGGGCCTGGATTGCAGGCATCTTACTCTACTATGACAACTGCCGCGGATTGGTGTCGGGGAGGGGAACCCAGGGCCGACATCCATGTCGCCCTGGAGGACGCCTTCGCTGGCAAGCCAGCTCCTACAGTTGACCGTGTCTTTCTGAACAACTCGGTCAACCGTAGGAGCTGGCTTGCCAGCGAAGGGGCCCGTCAGAACACTGCAAATCCAGCAACAAAAAAGGGACTACGCCACCCAGCGAGTCCCCCCTCATGCAGCCCGGATCGACCTACCAGATCGGCAAGCTATAGCTGACAATCAACCGATTCTCATCCAGATCGCTGCCAAAGTTGCTCGAGCGCACCGTGGCATTACGCCATTTCACCCCGACATTCTTCAACGGCCCGCTCTGCACGACATAGCCGATATCGGTATCGCGCTCCCATTCCTTGCCTTCCGGGCGGTTGTTGCCCAGGTCGATATCGGAACCGCTGAGGTAGCGGGTCATGAAGGTCAGGCCCGGAATGCCAAGGGCCGCGAAGTTATAGTCGTAACGGGCTTGCCAGGATTGTTCGTCCTTGCTGGCGAAGTCGCCGATCTGCACGAAGTTGACCAGGAACGCATCGGTACCGTTGATGTAGGCGTAGCCGGTGTCGCCGCTCATGCCTTGGTAGCCGAGGCCGAACGCATGCCCGCCGAGGCTGTAGGTGAACATCGCGCCAATCGCGTTGTTGTCGACATTGCTGCCGCCATCGTCCGTGGAGCGGGCGTAACGCAGATCAGTCTTGAGCGACTGGCCGGTGGCGACCGGCAACACGTAGGTCAAATTCACCAGGTGCTGACTGTAGAGATTGTCGAGGTGGCCGTAGCTATAGCCGGTGGCCAGGTTGCCGGTCCACTTGTAGTTGAGACTGGCGAAATCGAAGCTGTCGCTGGTCGCATGCCGGGTAATGATGCCCTTGGCGCCGGTGCGGGTGATGCCCATGTCCTCGTAGTCCGAGGAGTCACGCTGGTTGACCTGGGTCAGGCGCCCGGCGTCCACGGTCAGGCCTTCGATTTCCAGCGAGGACAACTGTCCGCCTTCGAAGGTTTGCGGCAACAGCCGCGAATCGTTGGCCAGCACCGTGGGCAGCTTGGGCAGCAGGGTGCCGAGTTTCAGCGTGCTCTTGGAGGCGCGCAGTTTGGCAGTCAGGCCCAGTTCGCCGTACTCGTCCTGGGCGCCTTTGCTGATGTCGCTATGACGCTTGAGCAGGCCGGAGCCGGCGCGATCGGGGCTGGAGTCGAGTTTGACACCGAGCAGGCCAATGGCATCGAAGCCGACGCCGATCAAGCCTTCGGTGAAGCCCGATTCATAGCGCAGCAGGAAACCCTGGGCCCATTCCTCCTGTTTGGATTGCGCAGCGTTGTCCTGGCGATAATCGCGATTGAAGTAGAAGTTGCGCAGCTCGACGCTGGCCTTGCTGTCCTTGATAAAATCAGCGGCGGCGGGGGCCGAGAGGCTGATGACGCCACCGGCCAGCAGCAGTCGGGTGGTGAGAGTGCGGGTGTTACGGTCCATGGTGAAGCCCCTTTGTTTTTATTAGGCAAAGACAGGTCCCGCGGCCCTCGCCGGAGAGGCGAGGGTTTATCGATAAAAAACGCAGGCGCCGAAAAGAGAGGAGCGTGGCGCCGCGTGGGTTCAATCGTTAAAACTGTTCGGCGGACAGGCCGTAGAGTGAGCCACTGCCGGCGCGGATGGATTGCTCCAGGCTCAAGATGCGCGGCAGCAGGCGATGGATGTAGAAGTCGGCGGTGGCGATTTTCGCGCCGTAGAACGCCTCGTCTTCGCCGCGTTTCTGTCCGGCGACCTGCGCCATGCGCGCCCACAGCCAGGCGTAGGCGACGTAGCCGAACAGGTGCAGATACTCCACCGAGGCGGCGCCGATTTCGTTGCGGTTGGTCGCGGCCTGGTCCTGCAGCCAGTCGCTCAGGTCTTCCAGGCGCTGCACGGCATCGAACAATTGAGCGCTATAGGGCGCGTTCGGCTGTTGGGCGAAATCAAGGATCTGGCCGGTGAACTGGCGCAGGGCGAAACCGTTGTCAGCCAACACTTTGCGACCCAGCAGGTCCAGCGCCTGAATGCCGTTGGTGCCTTCGTAGATCTGCGCGATGCGCACGTCGCGGACCAGCTGTTCCTGGCCCCATTCGCGGATGTAGCCATGGCCGCCGAATACCTGTTGGCCGTTGATGCAGCTTTCCAGGCCGGTATCGGTGAAAAATGCCTTGGCCACCGGCGTCAACAGCGCGACCAGGGTTTGCGCGGCGTCGCGTTCCCGGGCGTCATCGGAAAATTTCGCCAGGTCCAGTTGCTGCCCGACGTAGCTGGCAAACGCACGGCCACCTTCGGTCATGGCTTTCATGCTCAGCAGCATGCGCCGCACGTCCGGGGTGGACGATGATCGGGTCGGCCGCTTTGTCCGGGGCGATGGCACCGGTCGGTGCGCGGCTCTGCACCCGTTCACGGGCGTAAGCCACGGCGCTCTGGTAGGACGCTTCGGCGCAACCGATGCCCTGGATGCCGATGGACAGGCGTTCGTAGTTCATCATGGTGAACATCGCCGCCAGGCCTTTGTTGGCCTCGCCGACCAGCCAGCCGCTGGCGCCGTCGAAGTTCATCACACAGGTGGCCGAGGCCTTGATGCCCATCTTGTGTTCGATCGAACCGCAGCTCACGGCATTGGGATTGCCCAGGGAACCGTCGGCGTTGACCAGCACTTTGGGCACTACGAACAGCGAGATGCCTTTCGGGCCCGCCGGCGCATCGGGCAGTCGGGCCAGCACCAGGTGCACGATATTTTCGGTCAGGTCCTGATCGCCACCGGTGATGAAGATCTTGCTGCCGGTGATGCTGAAACTGCCATCGGCCCGGGGTTCGGCCCGGGTGCGAAGCAGCCCCAGGTCGGTGCCGGCGTGGGCTTCGGTCAGGCACATGGAGCCGGCCCAGCGGCCTTCATACATCGGCGGCAGGTACAGGCTTTTCAGGGTCTCGCTGGCATGGGCGTCCAAAGCCAGGCAGGCGCCGGAACTCAAGGCCGAATACAGGGCGAAGCTGGAGTTGGCGCCGTAGAGCATTTCCTCGAACTGCACCGCAAGCATCTTCGGCATGCCCATGCCGCCGAAATCGGCGTTGCCGGACAGGCCGACCCAGCCGCCTTCAATGTAGGTGGCATACGCCTGTTTGAAACCGATCGGCGTACTGACCTGGCCGTCTTGCCACTGGGCGCCTTCCTCGTCGCCGCTGCGATTCAAGGGGGCAATCAGGTGCGAGGTGACTTTGGCGGCTTCCTCGAGAATCGCGTCGGCGGTGGCGGTGTCGACACTGTCGGCCAGGGCCGGCAGGCGCGCCCACAGGGCCGGGGCGTCGAACACTTCATGCAGCACAAAGCGCATGTCGCGCAGCGGGGCGTTGAATTCGGGCATAACGTGAACCTCAATGGAACGGTTGGGCACGGCGCCGCTGTGGCGGGCCGTGCCTTGTCTATCAGTGGCTGGAAGCGCTGGCGGCACCGAGGCCGGTCTGGGCGCGAACGAACTGGTCGGCGTAGGCGTCACGCTCCTTGTCGGCGCGCACGCTGCGGTCAAGCCGGGAGACGACCACGATCACCAGGAACGCCAGCGGCATGGAGAACAGCGCCGGATGGTCGTAAGGGAAGATCGCGTGGGCATTGCCGAGCACGGTGACCCAGACGGCTGGCGACAGGATCACCAGCACCAGCGCGCAGATCAGGCCGGAGAAACCGCCGATGATCGCGCCCTTGGTGGTCAGGCCTTTCCAGTACATGGCCATGATCAGCACCGGGAAGTTGGTCGAGGCGGCGATGCCGAAGGTCAGGCCCACCAGGAACGCGACGTTCATCTTCTCGAACAGGATGCCCAACAGGATCGCGACGATGCCCAGGCCGACGGTGGCCATGCGGGTCACGCGCATTTCCTGTTTCTCGCTGGCCTTGCCTTTCTTGAACACGGTGGCGTAGAGGTCGTGGGAGATCGCCGAAGCACCGGCCAGGGCCAGCCCGGAAACTACCGCGAGGATGGTGGCGAAGGCCACGGCGGCGAGGAAACCGAAGAACAGGTTGCCGCCCACCGCTTTGGCCAGGTGCATGGCAACCATGTTGCCGCCGCCCACCAGGGCGCCGCCGACTTCACCGTTGACGTAGTACTGCGGGTCAGTGCCGATGATCACCATCGCGGCGAAACCCAGGGTGCACACCACCAGGAAGAAGAAGCCGATGAAGCCGGTGGCGTAGAACACCGACTTGCGCGCTTCCTTGGCGTTGGGCACGGTGAAAAAGCGCATCAGGATATGCGGCAGGCCGGCGATGCCGAACACCAGGCCCAGGGACATCGACGCGGTGTTGATCGGATCGGCGAGCATCGAGCCCGGGCCCATGATGTTCCAGCCGCTGGCGTGAGCCTCGACGGCCTTGGTAGCCAGGGCTTCGTAGCTGAAACCGAACTGCGACATGGCCATGACCGCCAGGGTCGTGCCGCCAGCGAGCAGCAGTACGGCCTTGATGATCTGCACCCAGGTGGTGGCGATCATGCCGCCGAAGATCACGTACACCAGCATCAACGCACCGACGATCACCACGGCGACCGGGTAGTCGAGACCGAACAGCAACTTGATCAACTGGCCGGCACCGACCATCTGCACGATCAGGTAGCAGCACACCACCGTCAGCGAGCCGAAGGCGGCGAAGATCCGCACTTTGTTCTGGTCCAGGCGATAGGACACGATGTCGGCGAAGGTAAAGCGCCCCAGGTTGCGCAGGCGCTCGGCCATCAGGAAAGTAATGATCGGCCAGCCGACGAAAAAGCCGATGGTATAGATGAAGCCGTCGTAGCCCTTGGCGAACACCAGGCTGGACAGCCCGAGCAGCGTGGCCGCGGACATGTAGTCACCGGCAATCGCCAGACCGTTCTGGAACCCGGTGATACCGCCGCCAGCGGTGTAGAAGTCCGAAGTGGATTTGGTCTTGCTCGCCGCCCACCAGGTAATGGCCAGCGTGCCAAGGACGAACACGAAGAACATGCCGATCGCATGCAGGTTCAGCGGTTGTTTTTCCACGACGCCCAGGGCAGGTGCCGCGAGTGCCACGGAGGCCGGCAGCAGGCACGCTGCGGCGAGCATGAGTTTACGTAGCTGAGTCATCACTTGCTCTCCTCGAGAATGGCCGCGCCCAGGGCGTCGAAGCGGGTGTTGGCGGTGTAGACGTACCAGCCGGTCAGCAACCAGGAAAAAATGATGATCGCCGCGCCCACCGGCATGCCCATGGTCAACATCCGATGCTCGGCGAGCGGTGCATGCAGCCATTGCGGGGCGAACGCAACCACCAGCATGAAGGCGTAGTACGTCACCAGTACCGCGGCACTGAGCGACCAGGCCAGGCGCGAACGGCTGCTCACCAGTTGCAGGAATTTCGGGTTGGCCCGGATACGTTCACAGCGTTGGGTATCGGTTGAATGGATGTCGATCATGGGTGGCTCCACCTTGTTTTTGTTATCGGTGCATGTGGGGTGGGCAGGACAGGGCCGAATTCGGCCTGCACGAGCCCGAAGCGGCAGGTAAAGGCACCTGCCGCCTGGTGGTTACAACGTCGGTTCGGTTAGAGCGCTTTAGCCCTGTCGCGCAGCACGTACTTCTGGATCTTGCCGGTGGACGTCTTCGGCAACAGGGTGAAGATCACCGTGCGCGGGACTTTGAAACCGGCCAGGTGTTCGCGGCAGAAACTGATGATGTCGGCCTCGCGCACGTCCTGGTGATCAGCCTTCAAGGTGATGAAGGCGCAAGGGGTTTCTCCCCATTTTTCATCGGGACGGGCCACGACGGCCGCTTCCATCACGCCCGGATGGCGATAGAGCACGCCCTCGAGTTCAATGGTGGAAATGTTCTCGCCGCCGGAGATGATGATGTCCTTGAGCCGGTCCTTGATCTCGACATAACCGTCGGGATGACAGACCGCCAGGTCGCCGGTGTGGAACCAGCCGCCTTCAAACGCTTCGGCGGTGGCGGTCGGGTTTTTCAGGTAGCCCTTCATCACGGTATTGCCGCGCATGAAGATCTCGCCGATGGTCTGACCGTCCCGCGGGGTCGGTTCCAGGGTCTTCGAGTCCGCGACCATCACGCCTTCGAGCGTCGGGTAGCGCACGCCTTGGCGGGATTTGACCTGGGCCCGTTCGTCCAGCGGCAGTTTGTCCCATTCGGCATGCCAGGCGCAGAGGGTCACCGGGCCGTAGGTTTCGGTCAGGCCATAGACGTGGGTGACCTTGATGCCCATTTCTTCCACGGCACCGATCACCTTGGCCGGCGGTGCGGCGCCGGCGACCATGGCGTTGACCGGGTGATCGATGGCCGCCTTCGCCGACTCCGGCATGTTGACCAGGGCATTGAGCACGATTGGCGCGGCACAGAGGTGAGTGACCTGGTGCTCACGGATCAGCGTGAGGATTTTCTGCGGATCGACCCGGCGCAGGAACACATGCACACCGGCCAGCGCGGTGATGGTCCACGGGTAGCACCAGCCGTTGCAGTGGAACATCGGCAGGGTCCAGAGGTACACCGGATGGTTGCCCATGGCCCAGGTCATCTGGTTGCCCAAAGCGTTCAGGTACGCACCGCGATGGTGATACACCACGCCCTTGGGGTTACCGGTGGTGCCGGAGGTGTAGTTCAGCGCGATGGCTTGCCATTCGTTCACCGGCCAGTGCCAGTCGAAGGCCGGGTCGCCCTCGGCCAGCAGCGCTTCGTAGTCCAGGTCGCTGACGGCCTCGCCCTCACCGTACTCGGGATCATTGACGTCGATGACCAGCGGCGGGTGATCCAGCATGCCGATCGCCGCGTGAATCACGCTATGAAACTCGCGGTCGGTGATCAGCACCTTGGCCTCGCCATGCTGCAGCATGAAGGCAATGGCTTCGGCGTCCAGGCGCACGTTGAGCGGGTTGAGCACCGCGCCGATCATCGGCACGCCGAAGTGCACTTCCAGCATCTCGGGAATGTTCGGCAGCATCACGGCCACCGTGTCGTTCTTGCCGATGCCGCGCCCGGCGAGCGCCGAGGCCAGGCGCCGGCAGCGGGTGTAGGTCTGGGCCCAGGTGCGACGAATCGAGCCGTGGATCACGGCGGGGTAGTTGGGGTAGACGCTGGCGGTGCGCTCGATGAAGCTGAGCGGAGACAGGGCAATGTGGTTGACAGCCGCAGGGCCTAGCCCTTGTTCATAGATCGACATGTGCGGGTACTCGGTGGCTGATTGTTAGCTCTATGGTGGCCTTGCAGCGTCGCCGCTGAGGTCGCCTTTTATGTCCGGTGTGCTTTATATAACATTCAGCCATCGATATGGAAGTACAACCTATAGCTTATAGTACATATACTATATCGTGGTGCAGAGGCTCTAAATGAATGCGGCCTGACACCCGAGGCCGGTATATCCTCAATGCCGCTGTAGGAGCGAGCTTGCTCGCGATGGTCGTTAACGATAACGCGTGTCTACTGACTGAACGCGTCGCTCTTGAGCCCATCGCGAGCAAGCTCGCTCCTACAGTGGACAGCTTTCGCTTAACTGAACGGCATGTTTTCCCAACGAAGCGGACCCGAGATGACCCTGACCCCCGTTCGATTGCACAGCTGGTTGCGCCTGCAGCGCGAAGGTGTGCCCCTGGCCGCCCGCGCCGATGCCTTGTGCCGTGCGCTGCAGGAATGCCCCGAGGTGCGCCGGGCGGTCTATCTGAGCTGGCAAGCCAAATCGCGGATCTACAGTCACGAAGGCGCCGCCCAGCATTTTCCACCGGGCCTGGGTGACCCTTCGCAAGCCAGCGATCAACGGCTGTTCGAGAGCCTGTCGAGGCGGGACGGCTGGATCTGGCGCAAGTGCGGCAACTCGATTGCTGGCTGGCTGGCCGGCTGCGTCGGGCCGCCATCAGCCACGGCCAGGTATTTGACCTGGCCTTGCAGCCGGATCAGCCTGGGTTGCTGCTGGTGGAGGTGTGCGAGGGCGTGAGCCTGGACTGGCTGGGTTGGGTCCAGGATCTGCTGACGACCTTGCTCAGCAGCGTCAACGGCATGCTGCGCGGCTCGCCGCTGTTGGGCCACGACCCGCAACCGAGTCTGTTGCTCGATGCCCAGGGCCGGCCGCTGGAGTTCAATGCGGCGCTGCTGGCATTGCTCGCGGAAAAGCCGCTGACCGAGCTGCCCGGCTTTCTGCCGGTGAACCACCGGGTGCTGGTGCGCGCCTGTCTCGACCAGCAACGTGCCATCGAAGGGGTCGAGGCCCAGTTCGAAGCGCAGATCCTGATCTGGACCTTTATCCCCGACCCCCAGGACAACCGCGTACTCGCCCGTTGCCGCGACGCCACCGCACAAGTGCTGGCCGAGCGCGAAGCGACCCAGGCGCGTCGGCTGTACCGGCTGATCATCGAAAACACCACCGACCTGATTTCCCGACACACCCCGGACGGGCGCTTTCTCGATGCATCGCCCGCGTCCTGGACCTTGCTCGGCTACTGGCCGGAAGAGTTGCGCGGGCAAATGGCCCAGGGCCTGTTCCATGGCCAGGACCTGGCCAGCCTGGTGCAGCGCGCGCGCGATGCCCTGGAGCAGGACGGTTACCACACCATGACCTATCGCATTCGCCATCGGGACGGGCACTACCTGTGGTTCGAAACCGCCAGCCGGGCAATTCGGGAAACCTACACCGGTGCGGTGGTCGAAGTGGTCAGCGTCTCCCGGGACATCACCGCCCGGGTGCAGGCGGAGGAGACCAAGCGGCGCCTGGCCGAAGTGGTCGAGGTCAACACCGATCCGGTGCTGTTCATCGACCCCGAGGGGCACGTCACTTATCTCAACCCGGCGGCCCGGCGCATCCTCGGGGTCGACGAGCAACAGCCGATGCCGACCCTGGCGCAGCTGTTCGCCAGCAGCGACCTGGCCCGCCTGCAACGCGACGGCTGGAGCGGTGCCGAACGCAACGGGGTGTGGAGCACCCGATGCCCGCTTGTTACCCCCGGGCGGCGGCACGTCGGTGCCGGTCTCGCTGGTGCTGCTGGGCGCACCGTTCCGCCGGCGGCGAGCGCTATTACTCATTGGTGGCGCGGGACATGACCGAGCACGAACTGCGCGAAGTGCAACAGCGCCGCCATCAGGACGAACTGGCGCACACCGCGCGGCTGGTGACCCTGGGGGAACTGGCCTCGGGCATCGCCCACGAAATCAATCAGCCGTTGGCGGCGGTGGTCAATTATGCCAACGCCAGCCAGCGTTATCTGCAGACGCTGGACTCCAACCCCCAGGCCGCCGCCAGAGTCGCCCAAGGCCTGGAACGCATCACCCACCACGCGACCCATGCCTCGGAGGTCATCCGGCGTTTGCGAGCGTTCCTGCGCAAGGGCCAGCGGCGCATGCAGGCCCTGAATTTCACCGACGTCGCCCGCGAGGCCGTACGCTTGTGCGCCTGGGAAGCGAACAATTGCCAAGTGACAATCGAGGACCGGCTGCCGGATAATCTGCCGCCGGTTTACGCCGACCGGGTGCTGCTGGAGCAGGTCTTGCTCAATCTGCTGCGCAATGCGATCGACGCCAACCGCGAACAGCATCCGGGGCAGCCTTCGTTGATCGTGATGGCGGCTGAGCTGGGCAGTGGCGCGACGGTGGAAATCAGCGTGCAGGACCAGGGCCCCGGCGTCAGCGAGCCGGAGCTCGAGCAGATATTCACCCCGTTCTACACCAGCAAGCCCGACGGCCTGGGCCTCGGGCTGTCCATGAGCCGCAGCATCATCGAAGGTTTCGGTGGCGAACTGCAGGCCCGCCGCCAGCCCGTCGGGTTGCTGATGTGTTGCCGCTTGCCGCTGGCCGGTCTGACAAAACAACAACAGGAATAATGCAATGGCAGGTGCGACGGAGCACGTGGTGTATGTGGTCGACGACGATCAAGGCATGCTCGATTCAACGGTCTGGCTCCTGGAATCGGTGGGGCTCAAGGCCTTGCCGTTTACCAGTGGCGCGGAGTTTCTCAGTGCCTGTGATGCGAGTCTCGATGCCTGCGTGCTGCTCGATGTGCGCATGCCCGGCATGGGCGGCTTGAACGTGCAGGAAGAAATGCGCGCCCGGGAGCTGAGCCTGCCGATCATTTTCGTCAGCGGTCACGCCGATGTGCCGATCGTGGTTCGAGCGTTCAAGGCCGGCGCCCATGACTTCATCGAGAAACCCTACAACGAGCAATTGCTGCTGGACAGCGTGCAACAGGCCCTGAGCAACTGCGCGGCCAACCGCTCGGGCAATCAGGGCCACGACGCGTTGCAGGCGCGCCTGCTCACCCTGACGCCACGGGAGCGCGACGTCTTGCTGCCGCTGGTGCAGGGCTACACCACCAGGGAAATTGCCGAGCAACTGGGGGTGAGCGCCAAAACCGTCGATCTGTATCGCTCGCGGGTGATGAAGCGCATGCAGGCCAGCACCTTGCCGGACCTGGTGGGCATGGCGATCGCCGCGCAACTGGTCGATCCGTTGAAGCTGCGTTGAGACCTCGCGTTCTCCATGGAGGGTCTATGCTGGGCTAACCGATCCCCTACCTTGCAGTGATCTGCAAAGAGGCAGCCATGGAGCCCACGTCCTTCCCCGAGAAAGCGCTCACCCGCACACTGATGGATGTCTTGATTCGTGCCGGGCTGATCGTCGTACTGGTGCTGTTCTGCTTCCAGATATTCGCCCCGTTCCGCGACTTGATGCTGTGGTCGCTGATTCTGGCGATCACCCTTTACCCCCTGCAAATACGGCTCAAGGGGTCGCTGGGGCGCAAGGATGGCATGGTTGCGACGCTGATCGTGCTGGTGGCGATCGTTATCCTGATGGTGCCGATCTACCTGTTGGGCATCTCGATTGCCGATTCGGTCGAGCGCACGCTGGAAATCGTCAAGGGCGGCGAATTTCATATTCCGCCGCCCGCTGAGCCAGTCGCCCAGTGGCCGTTGATCGGCAAGCCGCTCTCGGCACTCTGGTTGCAGGCTTCAACCGATCTGCCCGAAGTGACCGCGAAATACCTGCCGCAGATCAAACATGCCAGCCTGAGCCTGTTGAGCAAGCTTGCCGGTGTCGGCATGGGTTTGCTGATGTTCATTGTTGCCTTGATCATCGCCGGGATCTTCATGGCTTATGGTGAAGAGGGCAACCGCAGCGCGATCCAGATCGCATCGCGCCTGAGCGGCCCGGAAAAAGGCCGGAAAATTGCCGCGCTGTGCACCGCCACGATCCGTGCGGTGGCGCTGGGGGTGGTCGGCATCGCCTTCATCCAGATGCTGCTGGTGGGCCTGGGTTTCGTGTTCAAAGGCGTTCCCGGCGCAGGTCTGCTGGCGCTGGCCGTGCTGTTGCTGGGCATCATGCAACTGCCGGCGACCCTGGTCACGCTTCCCGTGATCGCCTACGTGTTCGCCACCGAAGGGGCCAGCACGGCGACGATCGTCTTCGCCATCTATGTCTTCGTCGCCGGCCTGGTGGACAACGTGCTCAAGCCATTGCTGCTGGGCCGCGGTGTCGATGTACCGATGCCGGTGATATTGATCGGCGCGCTGGGCGGCATGGTCACCAGCGGCGTCATCGGGCTGTTCATCGGTCCGGTGGTGCTGGCGGTCGGGTATCAATTATTCTGGCAGTGGGTGCAGGATCGGCCGCAGGACGGAGGAGGGCAGTCGTTGTGAGTGCGCTCATCGCCACCTGATCGACCTCGGTGATATCGGCTACTCGTGGTGCAACACGGAGGAATCAATCATGACCGTGCATGCCTGGGAAAAGCTCTACCTCGATGACCTGAGACTGGGTCAGGAATTTGAAAGCGACCCTGTCCGTGTCGAGCGCGAGCCGATGCTGGCGTTTGCCCGGGCGTTCGACCCGCAACCCTTCCATCTCGATCCTGAAGCGGCCAGCCTGAGCCTGTTCCGCGGCCTGGCGGCCAGTGGCTGGAACACCGCGGCCCTGACCATGAAAATGCTGGTGGCCAGCGTGCCGCTGGCGGACGGGATCATTGGCCTGGGGATCGAACTGAGCTGGCCGACACCGACCTATCCGGACGACGTATTGCGTCTGAAATGCACCGTGCAGGCCATCGAACCCTCCGCGTCCAAACCGGATCGGGGCGTGGTGACGATGTTGATGGAAACCCTGAATCAGAACGACAAGGTGGTGCAGCGCGCGACGGGCAAGCTGTTGGTGTTCAATACTCCGGCGCCTGATTGAACAGTGATCAATCGTTGCCCAGCGGCAGTATCGCTGAGCATCAAGGCAGCCTATACTTCATTTGACTGAAAAGAATGTTCATTTGAAGGTAGTGATCATGAATACCTCGACCGCCGCTCGGCGTCCGGCCGCAAAGAAGGGTGAACCTGGTGAAATCGGGATCGCTGCGTTCTGGCGTTTCAGTTTCAATCGAGAACTGCTCAAGGACTCGGAACGCTTACAGCAGATCAAGGCGGGTTTTCCAGCGTCTCTGGTCCAGGCATTGCGCCAGACCTTCGACCTGCAGGAGCGCAATGTCGAAACCTTGCTCAACGCCTCGATCTCTACGCTCGAAAGGCGTCGGCGTGAGCGAAAGAACCTGGATTCTGTCGCTTCCGAACGCCTGGATCGCATAGCCACGGTCTTTAATCTGGCCGAAGAGGTGTTCGAGGACAAAGTGAACGCTGCGCACTGGATGTCGACGCCGAACAAAGCGCTCGATGGAATCGCCCCGATCATGCTCTGCGAAACCGAGATCGGCGCCAGGCAGGTTCGGCGAGTGCTGCATGCCCTGGAGTGGGGCGGCGCCGCCTGATGCGGGCCTGGCGCATCGCGAAGGCGAAACGTGCGATCGATCTTTCGGGTATGGGCGCCGCTATCGAGGGTGGGCGCTGGAATGATCAGGATGTGCCTGCCGTCTACATGGGGCTGACACCAGCAATCTGCTGCCTGGAGACCTTCGTCCATGCGGGTGGCGAGCCGACATTCCCGATGAAGATCACCTGCTTCGAACTGCCCGACGATCCCGCGTTGTTTTTGCAGCCTGATCCGAAGACGTTGCCGCACGGTTGGGCGAGCCTTCCCGCTGACCGCCCAAGCATGGATTTCGGTACCGCCTGGCTGCGGGCGAACACGCACTTGGGCCTGTTGGTTCCTTCTGCGGTTTTAGCGCTGGAGCGCAATGTGGTGATCAACCCCAATCACCCGGCGGTGAACGAGATCAAAGTGGTCGACGTGTTCGACTTCATGTACGACCCCCGCATGTTCGCGTAGGCGGCGGGTCAGCCGACATCAATGTTGCCTGACCCACCGCCATCGCGAGAAAGCTCGCTCCTACACCGGATCAGACAATCCCGGTCAGGTAATACACCCCAATCACAAAAAACGCCGCCAATACCTTGAAGATGGTCATCCCGAAAATATCCTTATAGGCCTGGCGGTGAGTCAACCCGGTGACCGCCAGCAAGGTGATGACCGCGCCGTTGTGGGGCAGGGTATCCATGCCGCCAGCGGCCATTGCCGCCACGCGGTGCATGACTTCCAGGGGGATGTGCGCGGCGTTGGCCGAGGCGATGAAGGTCTCGGACATGGCGGCAAGGGCAATGCTCATGCCGCCCGAGGACGACCCGGTGATACCGGCGAGCAAGTTGATGGTGATGGCCTGGTTGACCAATGGATTGGGAATGACCTTCAGCGCCTCGACGACCGCAACGAAACCCGGCAACGCCGCGATGACTGCTCCGAAGCCATATTCGGACGCGGTATTGAGGGTGGCAAGCATCGCACCGCTGACGGCGCTACGACTGCCTTCGGCCAGTTTGCGAGCGATGGTGCGGTAGCTGAAGATGAAGACCGTGACGATCCCGACCAGCAACTCCGCCTGCACCGACCAGATCGCAATCATCTTCGACACCTGGGTCTGGATGGGCGCCTTCAGCCCTGGCAGGTCGATTTCATACACACTGCCATACCACTGCGGTATCCAATGGGTGAAGGCCAGGTTCATCACACCCACCAGCAGCAACGGCAACAACGCTATCAGCGGGTGGGGCAGGGCGATGTCCTGCGGGGTTTCCGGTTCGTTGCGCAGATCGCTGCCGTAGCCTTCACCCGCACGCAGGGCCTTGCGACGTTGGCGCTCGAGATAGAGCATGCCGCCGACCAGGATGAACAACGAACCCAGCACGCCCAGCCAGGGCGCAGCCCAGGACGTGGTGCCGAAAAACGTGGTGGGGATGATGTTCTGGATCTGCGGCGACCCAGGCATCGCATCCATCGTGAAGGTGAATGCCCCCAGCGCAATGGTCGCAGGCATCAGTCGCTTGGGAATATCGCTTTGACGGAACATTTCCGCCGCAAACGGGTAGACCGCAAACACCACCACGAACAGCGAGACGCCGCCATAGGTGAGCAGCGCGCAGACCAGCACGATGACCAGCATGGCCTGGCTGCTGCCCAGCAGGTGAATGACTGATTTGACGATAGAGCGGGAAAAGCCGGACAACTCGATCAATTTGCCAAACACCGCTCCCAGCAGGAACACCGGGAAGTAGAGCTTGATGAAACCGACCATCTTGTCCATGAAAATATCACTGAACGCCGGCGCTACCGCGCTGGGGTCCGTGAGCAAAACGGCAGCAAGTGCAGCGAGCGGCGCGAAGATAATGACGCTGTATCCCCGATAAGCAGCGAGCATTAACGCGAACAACGCCATCAAGGCGATGATGACACTCATGGGATGTCCTTCGAGGCTGGGCCTGCAACGCAGAGGGCTGAACGACAGGCTGCGCAGTGGCTGTGATTTTTTATTGTCGGGCCGCACGCGGCGCGGCCCTTTTTAGCCAGGCTTTGCTTACTCGGCGATACCGGCGTACGGCACATCCTTGCGACCGTAGCGACGGACCCGGATGTTGGCCTGTTCGCCGTGTCCGGCGAAGCCTTCCAGCGCACACAGGCGTGAGCAGTACTCACCGATGAGGGCCGAGGCCTCGTCGGTCATGACCTTCTGATAGGTGCAGGTCTTGATGAACTTGCCGACCCACAGGCCGCCGGTATAGCGCGCGGCTTTCTTGGTCGGCAGGGTGTGGTTGGTGCCGATGGTCTTGTCACCGTAGGCGACGTTGGTGCGCGGGCCGAGGAACAGTGCGCCGTAGTTGCGCATGTTGTTCAGGAAGAAGTCCGGGTCACGGGTCATGACCTGCACATGCTCGAACGCCAGGTCGTTGGCGATGGCCAGCATTTCCTGTTGGTCTTCGGCCAGGATCACTTCGCCAAAATTCTCCCAGGCCTGGCGGGCAATGCCGGCAGTCGGCAGGATCTGCAGCAGGCGTTCGATTTCAGCCATGGTCTCGCGGGCCAGCTTTTCCGAAGTGGTCAGCAGGATCGCCGGCGAGTCCGGGCCGTGTTCGGCTTGACCGAGCAGGTCAGTGGCGCAAATTTCCCCGTCGACCGATTCGTCGGCGATCACCAGCGTTTCGGTGGGGCCGGCGAACAGGTCGATACCGACCCGGCCGAACAATTGGCGCTTGGCCTCGGCGACAAACGCGTTGCCCGGGCCGACCAGCATATCGACCGGCGCAATGGACTTGGTCCCCCAGGGCCATGGCCCCGATCGCCTGGATCCCGCCCAGGCAGTAGATCTCATCGGCGCCCGCCATGTGCTGCGCGGCCACAATCGCCGGGGCGGCTTGCCATGGAACGGTGGGGCGCAGGTGATGATGCGCGGCACGCCGGCCACCTTGGCGGTGATCACCGACATGTGCGCCGAAGCCAGCAGCGGGTACTTGCCGCCCGGCACGTAGCAGCCGGCCGCATTGACCGGGATGTTTTTGTGGCCGAGGACCACGCCTGGCAGGGTTTCGACTTCCAGGTCACGCAGGCTGTTGCGTTGGTGTTGAGCGAAATTGCGCACCTGGGTCTGGGCGAACTCGATGTCGGAAATGTCGCGCTTGGTCAACTGCGCCATGCAGGCATCGATCTCGGCGCTGGTGAGTCGGTAGTCCTCGCGATCCAGGTTGTCGAAGCGAATGGAGAGTTCGCGAACCGCGACATCGCCACGCTCTTCGATATCGGCCAGGGTCTTTTCGACCGTGTCACGCACTTCACGGGCGGCCGATTTGATGACGGACGCTTGCGCGCCATTTTTGAGCCAAGTTGCCATGGGTTAGATTCCTGAGCGTTGTTGTTTTTGAATTTGCATACGTATGCAATTGAGCCAATCCTAAGGCATTCCCAAGGCCGATGAAAAGGGGGGAGGCGAAAAAAGACCTGGAGGGTTAGTCATGGGAGGCAGGTGTTGTGTGGCAAAACGGGCAGGCTGCACACGTCGCGTGCAAGGGCAGGTATGATCGCCATTTGAACATTCGGCGCAGACGCAGAAATGGCAGATTCCAACGACCCACTCCGACATCCGGTCACGGCCCATGACGTGGCCAGGATGGCGGGTGTCTCCCAATCGGCGGTCTCGCGAACCTTCACCAAGGGCGCCAGCGTTTCGCCCAAGACTCGCCAGAAAGTCGAGGCGGCGGCGGCGACCCTGGGTTACCGACCCAACCAGTGGGCACGCTCGTTGATCAAGCGTCGCTCCAATCTGATCGGCGTGGTCGCACCCAGCATGGAGAACCCGTTTTATTCTGCGGTGCTGGAGGCCTTGTCGGCGGCATTCGAAGAGCTGGGCTATCGCGTACTGCTGTTCTCCACCGCCAATCACGAAGATTCCGATCCGGTGCTTGAAGAAGTACTCGGTTACCGCGTTGAAGCACTGGTCCTGGTCTCCGCCAGCCTGTCTTCGCGTTTTGCCCAGGAGTGCAAGCAGACCGGTTTGCCCGTGGTGTTGCTCAATCGTCGAAATGACAGCAGCAGCATCTCCAGCGTGACCAGCGACAATGCCCAGGGCAGCCTGGAAATTGCGCAGTTTCTGGTTGCCGGTGGCCATCGTCATCCGGCTTTTATCGCCGGCAAGGAGAGTTCTTCGACCAGTCGCGATCGGGAACGAAGTTTTGTCGACTCGCTGCAAAGCCTTGGGCATCCGGCGCCGCTACGGGAAGTGGGGCACTACACCTTTGACGGCGCAATGGACGCTACTCGCCGCCTGTTGTCGAGCGCCACGCCACCGGACGCGATTTTCTGCGCGAACGACATCATGGCGCTGGGCGCGATCAACGTCGCTCGCGAGGAGTTCGGCCTCAAGCCGGGCACTGACATTTCAATCGTCGGTTTCGATGACATTGCCCTGGCGTCCTGGCCGGTCTTTGCGCTGACCACCTACGTGCAACCGGTGGCTGCCATGGTCAGTCGTGCGGTCGGCATCATCTGCGCGCAATTGGAGAACCCGGATACCCCGGCGATTCAAGAGGTGGTTCGAGGGCAGTTGATCGTGCGCAACAGCTCGAGAATTCCCGAGTCCGGGGTCAGGCAGGGTCCTGATTGCCGGGTATGGCAACCGCAGGACTAATCATCAACTAGTCGTTAAATAATTCCGCGTGACTGGAATACTACTTTGTATTAATCCCGTCTTAATAAACGGCGTGCGTCCGAGCATTAGTGATTGTGCTGCACAAGTCATTGGCGCGCGGCGACTGATCAGTGCGGTAGTATTTGTACAGGCCTCGTGCTTGATCAGTGAAGGCAACCTGGTCAACGGCGGAAACAGCAGCGCCACGTTGCTGACCACCATCGTCTCGATTGACCCGATTGATATCTACTTCGATATCGATGAGCAGAGCTACCTCAAATACCGTCGGCAGGCCAATAGCGCGGCCAACCAGAGTCAGGTGCGGATTGCCTTGCCGGGTGAAGTCGAGCCGAGCATGACCGGGCGCATGGATTTTATCGACAACCGGCTCGACTCGTCCACGGGCACATTACAAGGTCGAGGTCCGGCCGGTCACCCTCGGTAAACTGCATGACGGTTTGCGCGAGATCTCCAGCGGTTTGCAGGCGCAGGATCGGGTGATCGTCGATGGTCTGCAACGCGTTCGGGCTGGCGATACCGCGACGGCCCAGGATCGTGTGTTGGCTCAGGCCGCGAAAACCCCTGAAGCCCAGGGAGCGCCGCTATGAGCCTGGGACGCACATCCATCGAACAACCGGTGAATGCATTGGGCGGATAGGTGTAGCGACACCTGAGTCCGGCGCAAAACACCTGCTGGAGCTGGCTTGCCAGCGAAGAGGGCGTGTCAGTCAATGATGATGTTGCCTGACACTCCGCCTTCGCGAGCAGTATTCTGTAGCCCATGACAACCACCGTTTTTCTGTGCGAGTACCCCCTTTGAAAAGTCGAGCATTGCTGGTTGGGGTGGACATGGGCACCTCGAGTACGCGAGTCGTTGTTCTCGACGAAAACGGCCGCAGCCTGGGGGCGGCGAGTCGGCCCACGCAGTTGTTGAACCCGTCACGCCAGGTGTTCGAGCAAGACCCCGAGCAGATGTATGCATCGGTGATGTTGGCGATCAAGGATGTGCTCGGCCATGGCGCTATCCACCTGCCGGACATTGGCGGAATCGCGATTTGTGGACAAATGGCGGGGATATCCACCATTGGCACGGATTGGCGGGCGACCACGCCCTACGACTCCTGGCTGGATATGCGTTGCGCCAGCCAGGTACCCCGGCTCAAGACCTGCGAGCAACAGATCCTTGAATTCTCGGGTGGGCCGGTCTGTGCCAATCACGCGGCGAAATGGCTGTACTGGCGCGAGCACCGGCCCGAAACCTATCGCCAGATCAGAAAGATCATCATGCCGGCGGCGTACGTGGCCGGGCGCATGGCGCAGTTGCACAGCGACGATGCATTCATGGACTACACCTACCTGGGCTTCAACAGTTTTGCCGACAGTCGGGCGATGCGCTGGAACGCCTCGCTGATTGCTCAATTCAAGCTTGATGCCGACCTGCTGCCCAATCTGGTCAAGCCCTCGGATCGAATAGGCTCGGTCTCGGCGAGTGCTGCAAGCGCCTGCGGGCTGTTGGCCGGCACGCCGATTTTCGCTGGATGCGGTGATATTGCCGCGGCCATGCTCGGTGCCGGGATATTCCAGCCTGGCCAGTTGCTCGACATTGCCGGCACCGGGTCGGTGCTGGCGACAGTGCTCGACCATTACGCGGTCGACACTCGGCACCAGACCCTCACGACGTTCAGGCATTGCCTGCCTGGGCTGTTTTACTCGGCGGCCTATGTGGGTGGTGCGGGCATCGGATTCAACCGGTTCGGGCTCGATGACAGCGAATGCCGACGCCTGGAGCTGCAGGCCTCGGCGCCGGTGTCGGAGCGCAACAAGTTGTTGTTCCTGCCCCACCTGGGCGGCCGGCATGCACCGTTCGATGCGTCCATGGCCGGCGCTTTCGTCGGCCTCGACTGGAGCCATGACCGCACCGACCAATACCGGGCGATGCTGGAGTCGATTGCTTACGAATATGCGGGTTTTCTGCGGTGCATGCAGGCTATGCAGGTTCCGGTAGACGTTGGCGGAGTGTTCAGCCTGGGCGGCGGTTCGAACAGTGCGCTGTTCAGCCAGATCAAGGCCGATGTGCTGGGCGTGCCTTATCGCAAACTGCCCGCCACCGAGTACGGTGTGCTGGGTGCCGCGTTGCTGGCCGGGCAGGGCGCAGGCGTTTTTGCCGATTTGCGGCAGACGGCCAGCGACTGGCAAAGACCGGTCGAGGCCGTGTGGCTGCCGGACGCCTCCAGGCATCGGTTCTATGCCGGCATGCGCAAGGCTTACGAGCAGATGCTGACCAGTCTCAAACCGGTGTTCGATGAACTGCAATCGGTGCCGCTGCCCTGATCGCTTCAGGCGGCAACACGATCCCCTGTAGGAGCTGGCTTGCCAGCGAAGACGTCCTATCAGCCAATACACTTATCGACAGACACACCGCCTTCGCTGGCAAGCCAGCTCCTACAGGGCGCCGAGTGTTCGAGTCGGCGCCTGGACGCCGGCAGGATGTAGCGCGAAGGCGTGTCCAACTGCTTGAAGTAAAGCACGGCAAAGTCGACGAAGGATTTGACCCGCAACGGCAGCTTCTTGCCACCCTCCGTGAGCAGATGAAATCCGGTGGTCGGGCACTGAAAGTCTTCGAGCAGCGGGACAAGACGTTTGGCCTGAATATCTTCCGCCACTTCCCAGGCCGACTTCCAGATGATCCCCAACCCCTGAACCGCCCACTGACGCAGGGTGAAACCGTCATTGGCCAGCCGGTTGCCCTTGACCTGAATCGTGCTCGACACGCCATTGTTCATGAACTTCCAGCGGTCCAGGGCGAAGTCGGCACGCAGTTGCACCAGACAGTTGTGATGCTGCAGGTCTTCAGGGCACAGCGGTGCGCCGTGCTGCTCAAGGTACTGCGGCGAACAGCAGACCAATTGCCGATCGACGCCAAGGGACCGGGCAATCAGTGAACTGTCCGGAAGGTCGCCGAAGCGGATCGCAATGTCCGAACCGGACTCGACAAAGTCCAGGATCCGGTCGGTGAAAAACAGGCGGATGCTGACGTGGGGATTTTCGCTGATGAACGCATCGACCAACTGGCTGACCCACTGCCGACCCAGGTCGGTAGGGCAGGTCAGGCCGATGGTGCCCTGCAGATTGCTGTGGCCGTTCTTGATGATGTTATCGAGGGCGTCGACTTCTTCAAGAATCTTCAGGGCATTTTCAAACAGCAACTGCCCTTCGGCGGTGGGGCTCAGGCTTCGGGTATTGCGCTTGAGCAAGCGTAACCCATAGAACTCCTCCATCGCCCGGAGTCGGCCACTCATGGCCGCCGGCGACAGACCTATTTGCCGACCCGCCATTGAAAGCGATCCCGTCTGCACGACCAGACGAAACAGGCGCATGTCTTGTAATCGATCAGCCATGGTTAGTGCGTCTCGCGCGAGGGGGTGTTTATTGTTTGCAAAGTATCAGCCAGTTATTCAGCAAATGCCATGTTGTGCGCGAGTCCGCCGATTAACTGTATTGGCGTCAAGTACTCTAAACAGGGCGTTTGCGGGCATTTGTGACGGCAATTCCAATGTGTTTGTTGTTGGGTTCATCTTTAAGAATTGCTGAAGAGTCAATTTTTTAAAATCGAATAGAAAAGCACGGGCGATTGTTAATAATGAATGCCTGTGCTTGTTGAGTCACAATAAAAAGAGGGTTTACATATGCGTGTTCAATATCAAGAAGCCGCCCCTTCGATAGACCTGGCGGGTCAGTTCAAAATGGCCATGGGCCGCTTTGCCTCCTCTGTAACCCTGATCACCACGCTCGATGACGATGGCCATTCCCATGGGCTTGCCGCGACCGCGTTCTCCTCGGTATCGATGGACCCGGCCTCGGTCCTGATCTGCGTCAACCGGACCGCCAGCGCCTCGCCCGTGATCAAGCGTTCCGGACTGTTCTGCGTGAACATGCTGCAGAACCGGCACGAACCGATCTGCAAGATCTTCAGCCAGCCCGACCTGCGCGAGCGGCGTTTTGTCGAGGGCCAGTGGCGCACCGGTGCCCACGGTATTCGTTACCTGGGCGACGCCCAGGCGGCGATCTTTTGTGAAGTGGCCCAGGCGATCGAACACGGATCACATACCGTCATTATCGGTAACGTCATTGATGTCATCACTCAATCCATGGAAGAACCGCTTCTGTATATGGGAGGACGTTACAGGGCGCTGGGTCATTAATTCATCGGGGTCATGTACTGCTCGGTCTTATAACAATTAAACAAGAAGTGGATATGGGTATGAGTAATCAGTTGCTGGTGAAGTCAAGAATGTCCGGCTCGATTCCAAAATGGATCGGCCTGGACACCAATGTTGCAGGTCCGATGATCGGCCTATTGTTGTTGTGTACGGTACTGACCGTCTTTACCGACAGTTTCCTGAGTTTGAGCAACCTGCTCAACGTGCTGGATCAGGTCACCGTACTCGGCATCATGGCACTGGGCATGACCCTGGTGATTCTAATTGGCGGTATCGACCTGTCCGTGGGTGCGGTACTGGCTGTCTCGATCATGGTCATGAGCTGGCTGGAACAGGTCCTCGGCCTGCCGATGTGGGTCGCGATGCTCGGGGCGATGGCCGCGGGTGCGGCGTGTGGCTCAACCACCGCGTTGCTGGTGGTCAAGGCCGGCTTGCCGTCGTTCATTGCGACACTGGCGATGATGTCCATCGCTCGCGGGTTGGCCTACATGGTGACCGACGGGGCACAGGTCAGCGGCTTCCCTGAATGGTTCAGCAACCTCTCGGTGATTCGTTACGGCGGCGTGCTGTCACTGACCGTGACCTGCTTTGTCCTGTTGGCGCTGCTGTTCTGGTTCGTTCTCAAGTACACCGTGTCCGGGCGCAGCCTGTATGCCATCGGCGGCAGCAGCAAGGTGGCCAAGCTCGCCGGCATCCGGGTCAACGTCTACACCAGCGCGGTGTACATCATTTGCGGGGTCTGCGCGGCGCTGGGCGGCATCATCATGACCTCCCGCCTGGACACCGCCGGTGCCGGCGCGGGCGTCGGCTACGAGCTGGACGTGATTGCCGCAGTGGTGATCGGCGGCGGCAGCCTAAAGGGCGGCGCCGGCAGCGTGGTGGGCACCCTCGTCGGCGTGTTGATCATTGGCGTGTTGCGCAACGGCTTGAACCTGGCCGGCATTTCACCCTTCGTCCAGCAAGTGGTCATCGGCGCGGTGATTGCCTTCGCAGTGATGCTCGATTTGCTCAAGCGCAAGGCTGACTGAACCGCACGAATCCCTTCGACACCCAATAAAAAGGATAAAAAGATGAGCCTGCCCGCTTCCTCTCTGCGTCATCTGTGGCTGCCACTGCTGGCTTGCCTGATGTCGGCCCATGTCCACGCACAAAGCAAACCGGCCGATGAAATCACTGTCGGCATGTCGATCCCGAGCCTGCAGTGGGTGTTCTACCTGATGGTCCGTGACGGCGTCATGGAGCAGGCCAAGACCCTCGGCATCAAGCAAGTACTGGTCGCCGATGCACAGGCCGATCCTGCCAGACAGGTCAGCCAGATTCAGGACATGTTGAGCAAGGGCATCGACGTGCTGCTCTATACCGCCACCGGGAGCGCGCGTCCGCGGTGCCGGTGCGCCTCGCGCGGCAGCAGGGCGTACCGGTGATCTGCATCGACAACTTCCCGAAAAACGTCGAGTGCGATGCCTACATTGCCACCGACAACCTGGCGGCGGCGGGCGAACTGGCCCGGCAGATGATCAAGCTGACGGGGGGCAAGGCTGAGATCGGCCTGCTCCAGGGCACCTTGGGCGACTCGACTGAAGTGGCCCGCGCCAAGGGCCTGGACGCGGTGCTGTCCGAAGCTCCGCAGATGAAAATCGTCGACAAGAAGCCCACCGACTGGTTGCAGGACAACGGCTTCAAGGTCGCCCAGGACATGCTGCAAAGGAACCCGCAGATCAACGTGTTCATCGGTCGCTCGGATGCGCCTGCGCTCGGTGCGGCGCAGGCGGTGAAGGTCGCCAACATCGATCACAAGGTCTGGGTCTTCGGCTATGACGGTTTGCCGTCGGCGCTGGAAGCCATTCGTGATGGAAAAATGGACATGACCATCACCCAGCAGGCTGTGGAAATGGGCCGCACGGCATTGCGCACCGCAGTGGACCTGCAACAGGGCAAACAGGTGAACAAGACTCAGTTGCTGCCAGCCTTCGTCACCACCCGCGACAACGTGGCGACTTTTATTGAACAGCACCCATGAAACCGGCGAAGGAGGGCACGTCATGAATTCGATCGAGGTCGCGGGCCAAACCGCTCAGGCGCCGTTGTTCAGGGCCGTTGGCATTGGCAAGTCATTCAATACGGTACGGGTGCTGGAAGACATCAGCCTCGACATCGGCTACGGCGAAGTGGTGGCGTTGCTGGGGGAGAACGGCGCGGGCAAATCGACCTTTTCCTCGATCGTCGCCGGCGCACTGACGCCGACCAAAGGCACGATGTTGCTCGCCGGGGAGCCCTATGCACCGGACGGTCCCGGGGCCGCCATTGCCCTGGGCATCAACATGATCCATCAGGAGATCCACCTGCTGCCGGACCTGAGCGTGGCGGAGAACGTGTTCCTCGGTCATCTGCCGACGCGTGACGGGATCATCGACCGCAAGGCCATGTACCGCGAGACAGAAAAGCAACTGCGTCGACTGGGCCTGGATATTTCCCCGGACACCCCGGTGCGTCAGTTGAAAATCGCCGCCCAGCAACTGGTGGAAATCGCCCGCGCGCTGACATTCAATTCCCGGTTGCTGATTCTCGACGAGCCCACCGCGGCCCTGGGCAAGGACGAAACCGACCTGCTGTTCAAGCAGATCGAGGAACTGAAAAAACAGGGCGTGTCGTTTATCTACATCAGCCACCGGATGGAGGAAATTGCGAGGATCGCCGACAAGGTGGTGGTCATGCGCGACGGCCATCTGATCGCCCGCCACGACAGCGGACGCGCCGAGGTCAGCCTGCTGGTGTCGCAGATGGTGGGGCGCTCGATCGACCGCTTGTTTCCGCAGCTGCCGGAGCCACGCGAAGCTGTGGTGTTGAGCGTCGAACAGCTGTCGGACAAGGCCGGGCGCTTCCACGATATTTCCTTTTCGGTGAAGGCCGGTGAAGTGTTCGGCATTGCCGGAATCGTCGGTGCCGGCCGCACGGAACTGGTGCAGGCGATTGCCGGGTTGAGTGCCCTGAGTAACGGCAAGGTGGTGCTGGGGGGCCAGCGGTTGCCCGGCAATAACGTACTGGCGGCTATCCGCGCCGGCGTGGTGCTGATACCGGAGGATCGCAAGTCCGAAGGCGTGGTGGCTGAGCCAGACCATCGCCGAAAACCTGGCCTGCTGCAATCTGGACAGCCTGAGCTCTTGTGGGGTCATGGCCAATCAGCGGGTCTTGGCGTTTGCCCGTGAGCGCATTGCGGCGCTGGGCATCAAGGGTGAGGTGGGGCAGATGCTCGACAAGTTGTCGGGCGGCAATCAGCAGAAGGTGGTCATCGCCAAATGGATCGCCCGCAATCCGAAAGTGATCATTCTCGATGAGCCGACCCGCGGCATCGACATGGGCGCTCGCGCGGCGATTTACGAGTTGATCATCGACCTGGCGAAAAGCGGTGTGTCGGTGATTGTCGTCAGCTCCGACCTGGAGGAGGTCATTGGCCTGTCCCACCGGGTGATGGTCATGGCCCGGGGCTGCGCCCAGGGCATTCTGCATCGGCCGCAGATTGCGCCCGCCAGCATCATGACCCTGGCCACCGCCTGATGACGGACCCTGAACGAGGAACTGTAAACATGCCTGCGCCTTATCAAGCTTTGCCTTGCCAACCTTTTGCCGGGTTGCTGGATTTATCCGGCAAAACCGCCGTGGTCACCGGAGGCGGCAGCGGCATCGGCTTTGCCATCAGTCAGCGCCTGGCCGAGGCCGGCGCCAACGTATTGATCGGCAGTCTGGCACCGGACCGCAGCGATGAATTGATCGAGGCCGGTTTCCCGGTGTCGTTCCAGGCCACCGATGTCTGCCGTCCAGGCGAAATCCAGCGCCTGGCAGACACGGCCATCGAGCGCTACGGCAGTGTCGATATCTGGATCAACAACGCGGGCGTCTATCCGCTGAAAGCAATCGATGACATCGACGAGGGGTTCTGGGACATGTTGCATGCCATCAATACCCGTGCGGTGTTCCTCGGGGCACAGGCGGCACAACGCCAGATGCGCGCGCAGAGGAGCGCCGGGGCGATCGTCAATCTGTCGTCGATTTGCGGGCACCGCCCGATGGCCAATCACTGTACCTACGACGCGTCCAAGGGCGCTGTATTGGCCATGACGCGAAGCCTGGCCAAGGACCTGAGCGCCTTCAACATTCGTGTCAACTCGGTGTCTCCCGGGTTGACGGCAACCCCAGGCAACCTGGAGCCGGAACTGCTTGAGCAACACCGGCAGAACAACGTGCTGAACAACATCGCCCTGGGCCGCCCGGCAGAACCCCATGAAATTGCCAATGCGGTGCTGTTCCTGGTGTCGCCCCTGGCGTCCTACGTCACCGGCATCGATCTGCTGGTGGACGGCGGCTGGCTGCTGCACGGCAGTTGAGAGTCACGAGGGTCGATTGCGCTCATTGACGCCGTGAGTCGATAGCCCCGGATAGTTAACGCATTCCTTGAACGTTGCGACTTGCAGCGCCGGCACCGGCACGCCTGCGAAACGAGCGCGCGTCATAAAAAGGGTGGGTTGCGCCTTGAAAACGCGCAGCGCACCGGTCACTGAAAACAGCAGGAGAACGACATGAAACTTGCCATGTTCATGCAGCCGCTACACCACAAGGGCTGGGACTATCACGAGATGTATGACCAGGATATTGCCTGCGCCATCCATGCCGACAGCGTCGGTTTCGATGAGCTGTGGGTCGGTGAGCACACCTCGCAGCGCACCGAGCCGATTACCAATGCCCTGCAATTTCTGTCCAGCCTGATTCCTGTGACCCGGCGCATGAAGTTGTGCACCGGGGTGCTGAATCTTCCACATCATTTTCCGGCGCGGATTGCCGCCGATGCAGCGATGTTCGACCACATGTCCAAGGGGCGCTTCATCATGGGCATCGGCCCCGGTGGGCTGGCGTCCGACTTCGAGGTGTACGGCAGCAACGGCAAGGACCGCGGGCAGATGATGGTCGAGTGCTACGAGATGATCCGGGCGATCTGGAACTCCGGCGCGCCTTATGAATTTGCCTCCGAGCACTACCAGGTCAGCCTCAAGGATGCGGTGCACCACGAACTGGAAATCGGCTACATGCCGACCCCGTTCCAGAAGCCTTTCCCGCGTGTGGCCACCACCGCGATGAGCCCGTTTTCCGGCACCGCCAAGCTGGCGGGAGCCAAGGACTGGGACCTGATGTCCGCCAACTTCAACCCGACCGCAACCGTGGCGTCCCATTGGCAGGCTTACTGCCAGGGCGCCGAAAGCGCCGGGATCAAGGCCGATGCGAACAACTGGCGGGTGGCCCGTTCGGTGTTCGTCGCCGACTCCCAGGCCCAGGCCGAGGATTACCTGGCGCAAGAGAGCTGCACCCTGCGCCGCTACTTCGACTACATGATCGATAACCTGGCTACCAACCACTACACCAAGATCTTCAAGACCCGCCCCGACATGACCGACGAAGAAGTGACGGTCGATCATTGCATCAAGGAAATGGTGATTTACGGCGACGTCAATTCCGTGACCGAACAGCTGGTGGCGTTCAGTGAGCAGACCGGGCCGTTCGGCACCTTGATGACCACCTTCCACGAGTGGGATGACGAAGCGCTCTGGCGTCGCTCGATGGAGCTGACGGCACAGCAGGTCATGCCGCGCCTGAACGACTACATGACGCCGCGTTTGAAAGCGCAGTAATCGCCCTGCGATTGCAATGAGCGTGTGTACGGCCATATCCCGGATGTGGCCGCAACTTTGGTAATGCGCCTGGACACTACAAATGACTGATTTGACAAGGCAGGACCCCCGCGAGCAGCCACTGCGCGACAGTGCTGAGCGCGCTTTTGAACTTACCGACAAGGAACTGGCCCGACTGCGCGAAAAAGCCCAGTTCATTCGCCTGGAAACCATCCGGTTGATCGAGATCGCCAAAGTCGGTCACTACACCTCGGTCTTTTCCGCCGCCGAATTGTTCGCCGCGTTGTATTACGACGTGATGGACCTGCGGTTCGGCGAGCCGAAATGGCCTGACCGCGACCGTTTCATGATGGGCAAGGGGCATGCGGCGGTGGGCCTGTTTCCGGTGCTGGTGGAGTGGGGCTTCTTCGAGAAAGAGATCCTCGACAACTACACGCGCCTGGGTAACCCGCTGGGCGATCACCCGGACATGCGCAAAGTGCCGGGGGTGGATTTCTCCTCCGGCTCCATCGGTCACGCCTTGTCCGGCGGCCTGGGCATGGCCCTGGCCGGGCGGATGCTGGGCCAGTCGTTCACCACCTACGTGATGCTCGGCGACGGCGAGATGCAGGAAGGGCAGGTCTGGGAAGCGGCACTGGGCGCCGCTCACCATAAAGTCAGCAAGCTGGTGGCGATCATCGACCGCAACGGCTACCAGCTCGACGGCAATGTCGACGACGTCATCGGCATCGAGCCGCTGGCGGACAAATGGATCGCTTTCGGCTGGGAAACCCACGTGGTCGATGGCCATGACCTGGCCGCCGTGACCAGCCTGTTGCGTCGCCTCAAGGCCGATACCGGTCGCACCCAACCGGTGTGCATCATCGCCAATACGGTGAAAGGCAAAGGGGTTTCCTACATGGAAACCGAGCCCGGCTGGCACCTCGGTTATCTCGACCCCGAGGATGCCCGACGTGCAATCGACGAAATCAAAAGCAAGGTGATCTAACCCATGAATACCGCACCTCTGTCGAACAACTCCTGGCAGTACCGGGAACTGAACAACCAGACACCCAGCTTGAATGCCCTGTCGGATGCCCTGATCGAGCTGGTGGAACGGGGCGAGCCGATCGTCGCCGGCACCGCGGACCTGCAGTACTCCAATGGCCTGTCGAAATTCGCTCAGCTGCATCCCGAGCGCTTCGTGCAGTTCGGCATTTCCGAGCAGAACATGGTGTCGGCAGCAGCCGGCATGGCAGCCGTCGGCATGAAACCCTTCGTGGCGACCTTTGCTTCCTTTCTGCCGTTGCTGTGCTGCGAACAAATCCGCATGGACGTGGCGTACTCGGCGCTGCCGGTACGTTTGATCGGGCACCACGCCGGCATTTCCCTGGGGTTCTACGGCACTTCGCACCATGCCACCGAAGACCTGGCGATCATGCGTTCGATTGCCGACATCACGGTGGTCGCTCCGGCCGATGGCAATCAGCTCAAGGCGGCCATTCTCGCCTCGGCCAACTATCCGCAACCGATCTACTTCCGCATCCAGCGCGGGCGTGATCCGGTGGTGTATGAAACCGTGCCGGACTTTGTCTTCGGCAAAGCCACCGTGCACCTGACCGGGGATGAACTGACCATCATCGCCACCGGTTCCACGGTTCATCCGGCCCTGGAGGCGGCGCGAGCCTTGAATGCCGCGGGACGCTCGGTGGGAGTGATCGACATGACCACGATCAAGCCGCTGGACCGTGAAGCGGTGCTGACAGCCGCGCGCAACAGTCGGGCGATTCTCACCGTGGAAGAACACAACATCATCGGCGGACTCGGTGGTGCGGTGTGCGAAGTGATTGCGGAGGAGGGCATTGGCGTCAAAGTGCGGCGCCATGGCCTTTACGACGAGTACAGCCTGATTGCACCGCCGACTCATCTTTATCGGCACTACCGACTGGATGGCGCCGGGATTGAAAGCGTGGCGCTGGAAGTATTGGGTTGAAGCCCTTGCAGTAAAGGATCGAGGCGCCGGGTAGCAAGGCGCCTGCGATTTCCCCTTTCAGGCTTTATCGGCCTGCACGTGCAACGAGGGTGTTCATTGACGAACACTCTGGTTGCACGTTTTTTTATGGGGATGGGCGGCCTGACTTCCTGCAGATGTACACAAAACAACTGTAGGAGCTGGCTTGCCAGCGAAGGCGTCCGTCCAGGCGACTACATGTGTCGACTGGCCTGGCGCCTTCGCTG
>NZ_MULM01000160.1:0-76976 GCF_002029345.1 Pseudomonas sp. VI4.1 | reverse complement strand
CCCGCGAAGGCGTGTGTCAGACACCCATCGCCTGACTGACACACCGCCTTCGCGGGCAAGCCTCGCTCCTACAGGGTTCAGTGTACGGTTACAGGTTTGCGTACACCCAACCGGCTGATCCAAACCGCCATCAGTATCACCGACCCGCCCAGGAACAACCGCCCCAGCTCTTCATCCTGATTCCAGATCAGCAAATTGATCAGCAGCCCCACCGGCACATGCAAATTGTTCATCACCGCCAGCGTCCCGCCGTTCACCAGGCACGCCCCCTTGTTCCACCAGTACAGGCCCAATGCCGTCGAGACCAGGCCGAGGAATAGCAGCACGCCCCATTGCAGGGGTGCCTCAGGCAGGAAGTCCTGTTTGCCGAACAACAGAAACGCCGGCAATGCCACCGCCAGTGCGCCGAGGTAGAAGTAACCGAAGCGCCGGTAGTGCGGCAGGTCGCTTGGGTGACGGGCCACCAGATGTTTGTAGAGCACCTGCCCGGCCGCGTAGGTGAAGTTGGCCAATTGCAGCAGCAAAAAACCCATGAAGAAGTCCGGGTTGATCCGGTCGAAGCGGATCACCGCCGCGCCGAGCACGGCCACCAGGGCCGCCACCAGGGCCCAGGGATTGAAACGCCGGTTCAGGGCATCTTCGATCAGGGTCACGTGCAACGGCGTGAGGATGGTGAACAGCAACACTTCCGGCACCGTCAGCACCCGGAAGCTCAGGTACAGGCAGACGTACGTCACGCCGAACTGCAAGGCGCCGATCAACAGCATGCCGCGCATGAACGCCGGTTCCACCGAGCGCCAGCGCGTCAGCGGGATAAAGACCAGGCCGGCGAGCACGACTCGCACCAGCACCGCGAAGTAGCTGTCGACATGTCCGGCCAGGTATTCACCGATCAGGCTGAAGGAAAACGCCTGGATCAGCGTGACAAAAAGTAGATAGCCCATGCTCGCCTCATTTTCGGATGGCGGCGACGATAGCGGGTTTTGCCCGTTATCGCGACTCGGCAACCAACACACAACCCCCTGTAGGAGCTGGCTTGCCAGCGAAGGCGGCCTGGAGAGCGCTGCAAGACTTGAGGGCCCCTTCGCTGGCCAAGCCAGCTCCTACAGGGGGTTGTGTGTGAGCCCAGCAAATCCCGGGCAAAAAAAAGCCCGATCTCGCTAAAGCGTTCAATCGGGCTACCGCACTCAGGAGCAACAAGTGCAAAGGGAGGTTTGATGCGTGTTCAATTGTTGCGTCAGGTCATTAGGCCCTCCAGCGATTATCTGGCGATTAACGGCTCAGGCGACCTGGGAAAGCCTGGCGTTGGCCTGGTTCAGGCCTTTCTCCTGGAAGTCACCGCCCAGGTTCATGCCTTCGGCGTGAATGAAGGTCACGTCGTGAATGCCGATGAAGCCCATGACCTGGCGCAGGTAGGGTTCCTGGTGATCCGCCGGGCCGCCGGCATAGATCCCGCCGCGAGCGGTCAGCACGTAGGCACGCTTGCCGCTGAGCAAGCCTTGCGGGCCGGTCTCGGTGTACTTGAAGGTCACACCGGCGCGCAGCACGTGGTCGAGCCAGGCCTTGAGGGTGCTCGGGATCGCGAAGTTGTACATGGGCGCGGCCATGACCAGCACGTCGGCGGCCAGCAGTTCGTCAGTCAGTTGGTTGGAGCGTTCCAGCGCAACCTGTTCGATGTCGTTGCGCTGCTCGGCGGGTTTCATCCAACCGCCCAACAGGTTGATGTCCAGATGCGGCACCGGGTTGACGGCCAGGTCACGCACGGTGATCTGGTCGTCAGGGTGAGCGGCTTTCCACTGGCTGATGAAGGTCTGGGTCAGTTGACGGGAAACCGAGTCTTGCTGACGGGCACTGCTTTCGATGATCAGAACGCGGGACATGGGCTGTAGCCTCCATCTGAGAATGCTGTAGGTCGATGGAGTGAAGGTTAAACAGAACCATATCGATGAAAAAGCGCAAATAACTGCTATAACCCATCAATAAATTCGTTTATAAACTGAGCATCCCTGTGGGGCGGGCTTGCTCGCGAAGGCGGTGTGCCATTCAACAAGTTTGTCGACTGATACGCCGCCTTCGCGAGCAAGTCGAATCGTCGCACCGCCGCTCCCACAGGGGACATCGATGCTATTTGGGGGTGCAACTCAGGTTGATCCGCATCTTGATGATGGTCCGGGTGAACTTCGCGGTGGCATTGGTGTGCTTGCCGGCAGGCACGTCGATCCTGCGGGTGCGCGGTGCTTCCGGGCCATTGTTGAACACCACCTTGCAGATCGCATCGGTCGTGCCGAAGTTGTTGACCTGAATGGAAGCGATGTCGCTGTCGGTGTCGTAGGCGTTGTAGTCGATGCTCATGCCGTTCAGCTGTTTCTGCACATCGATCGGATAGGCAAACGCCGTCAGCGGCAGCAGCGCCAGCACGACACAACCCGACAGCACACCACAAAGCTTTTTCATTCAGCAGTCTCCAATAAGGACTGCCAGCTTAGACAAGAGGAGCTGTTCATGAAAGCGCCCCGCGTGACCCTTGATCAATGGCGAACGCTACAGGCCGTGGTCGACCACGGTGGTTTCGCCCAGGCCGCCGAAGCGCTGCACCGCTCGCAATCGTCGGTCAGCTACACCGTGGCACGCATGCAGGATCAACTCGGCGTCCCGCTGCTGCGCATCGACGGCCGCAAAGCGGTGCTGACCGAAGCCGGCGGGGCTGCTGCTGCGTCGCTCCCGCCAACTGGTGAAACAGGCCAGTCAGCTCGAAGACCTGGCCCACCACATGGAACAAGGCTGGGAAGCGGAAGTGCGCCTGGTGGTCGACGCCGCGTACCCGAGCGCCCGTCTCGTGCGCGCCTTGACCGCGTTCATGCCGCAAAGCCGTGGCTGCCGGGTGCGTCTGCGCGAAGAAGTGTTGTCGGGCGTAGAGGAGGTATTGCTCGAGGGCGTGGCCGATCTGGCCATTACCGGTTTCAGCATCCCCGGTTACCTGGGCGCGGAATTGAGCGACGTCGAATTCGTCGCGGTCGCCCACCCCGACCATCCCCTGCACCGCCTCAATCGCGAACTGAATTTCCAGGACCTGGAAAGCCAGATGCAAGTGGTCATTCGCGACTCCGGTCGCCAGCAGCCACGGGATGTCGGCTGGCTCGGTGCCGAACAGCGCTGGACCGTCGGCAGCCTGGCCACCGCGGCGACCTTTGTCGGCAGCGGCCTGGGTTTTGCCTGGTTGCCGCGGCACATGATCGAACGGGAACTCAAGGAAGGTACGCTCAAGCTGCTACCGTTGGATCAGGGCGGCAGCCGTAATCCGAGCTTCTACCTGTATTCGAACAAGGACAAACCCCTGGGCCCGGCGACACAGATCCTCATCGAATTGCTGCGCACCTTTGATACCGCGCCGCTGGATGCGCCTTTCGCCGCCCCTGAACAAGCCTGACACGGAGTGAGAACATGGCCTATTTCGAACATGAAGGTTGTAACCTGCACTATGAGGAATATGGCCACGGCGCGCCGTTGCTGCTGGTCCACGGCCTGGGTTCGAGCACCCTGGACTGGGAACAGCAGATCCCGGCGTTGTCGGCGCGCTACCGGGTGATCGTCCCGGATGTACGCGGCCACGGTCGTTCCGATAAACCCCGCGAACGCTACAGCATCGCCGGGTTCAGTGCCGACCTGGTCGCGCTGATCGAGCATTTGCACCTTGGCCCGGTGCATTTTGTCGGCCTGTCCATGGGGGGCATGATCGGTTTTCAACTGGCGGTGGACCAGCCGCAGCTGCTCAAAAGCCTGTGCATCGTCAACAGCGGGCCGGAGGTCAAACTGCGCAGTCGCGATGATTATTGGCAGTGGTTCAAACGCTGGAGCCTGATGCACGTGTTCAGCATGGGCGCCATCGGCAAAGCCCTGGGCGCCAAGCTGTTTCCTGAACCCGAGCAGGCTCAATTGCGACAAAAAATAGCCGAGCGCTGGGCAAAAAACGACAAGCGTGCTTATCTCGCCAGCTTCGATGCGATCATAGGCTGGGGGGTTCAGGAACGACTTTCCAGGGTTGCCTGTCCAACTCTCATCATCAGCGCCGACCGTGACTACACACCGGTATCGCTGAAAGAGAAGTACGTAAAACTGCTGCCCGATGCGCGGCTGGTGGTGGTCGCCGACTCGCGCCACGCCACCCCGCTGGATCAACCCGAACGCTTCAACCAAACCCTGCTCGAGTTTCTCACCGCAGTCGACACAAACCCAATCAGGATCACTGACCCATGCTGAAAAAAATCGCCCTCGTCGCCGGCTCCGTGCTGTTTGCCGCCAATCTGATGGCCGCAACGCCCGCCGCCAAGGCGCCGCACGTGCTGCTTGAAACCACCAATGGCCAGATCGAGATCGAACTGGACCCGGTCAAGGCGCCGATCAGTACCAAGAACTTCCTTGATTACGTCAACAGCGGCTTCTACAACAACACGATTTTCCACCGGGTGATTCCGGGCTTCATGGTCCAGGGTGGTGGTTTCACTCAACAAATGCAGCAGAAAGACACCAAGGCACCGATCAAGAACGAGTCCAAGAACGGCCTGCACAACGTCCGTGGCACCCTGTCCATGGCCCGTACTTCCGTGCCGGACTCGGCCACCAGCCAGTTCTTCGTCAACGTCAAGGACAACGACTTCCTGGACCAGGGCGACGGCTATGCGGTGTTCGGTAAAGTCGTCAAAGGCATGGACGTGGTGGACATCATCGTCAACACGCCAACCACCACCCGTGGCGGCATGAAAGATGTGCCGGCCGACCCGGTGTTCATCAAGTCGGCCAAAGTCATCGACTAAGCTACACGGCAAGTCTTGAGCGGCTGCCGGAGTGCGCCGCTCACACTGTTCAAAGGAGAGCCCGTGCGCGGGCGGAGAACTGATGCTTTATCGCCGTTTCGAGAAACTGATCGACATTTTCCGCGATGCACCGACGGCCGCTCCACCGGATCGGGTTCTCCCCTTTTATACCTATTACTTGAAGCAGGTCTGGCCGAGTTTCGCCGTGCTGCTGCTCGTCGGTCTGATCGGCGCGCTGATCGAAGTGGCGTTGTTCAGTTACCTGAGTCGGATCATCGACCTGACCCAAGGCACGCCTAACGTCGATTTCTTCAAGGAACACGGGATCGAGCTGGCCTGGATGGCGGTGGTCGCCCTGGTTTTTCGGCCGATTTTTGTTGGCCTGCATGACCTGCTGGTGCACCAGACCCTGAGCCCGAGCATGACCAGCCTGATCCGCTGGCAGAACCACAGTTATGTGCTCAAGCAGAGCCTGAATTTTTTCCAGAACGACTTCGCCGGACGCATCGCCCAACGCATCATGCAGACCGGCAACTCGTTGCGCGACTCGGCCGTGCAAGCGGTGGACGCGCTGTGGCATGTGCTGATCTACGCGATCAGCTCGCTGGTGCTGTTCGCCGAGGCCGACTGGCGCCTGATGATCCCGCTGCTGACCTGGATCGTCGCCTTCATCAGTGCCCTTTATTACTTCGTGCCGCGGGTCAAGGAGCGCTCGGTGGTGTCCTCCGATGCGCGCTCCAAACTCATGGGGCGGATAGTCGACGGCTATACCAACATCACCACCCTGAAGCTGTTCGCCCACACCAACTTCGAGCAGCAATACGCGCGCGAAGCGATCAAGGAACAAACTGAAAAAGCCCAACTGGCCGGCCGGGTTGTGACCAGCATGGACGTGGTCATCACCAGCATGAACGGCTTGCTGATCGTCTGCACCACCGGCCTGGCGTTGTGGCTGTGGACGCAGTCGCTGATCACCGTGGGGGCCATTGCGCTGGCCACCGGCCTGGTGATCCGTATCGTCAACATGTCCGGCTGGATCATGTGGGTGGTCACCGGCATTTTCGAAAACATCGGCATGGTCCAGGACGGTCTGCAGTCTATTTCCCAACCGGTCAGCGTCACCGACCGCGAGCAGGCCAAGCCCTTGGTGGTGCCCCGTGGCGAAGTGCGTTTCGAGCAGGTGGATTTCCACTACGGCAAGAAGAGCGGGATCATCGCCGACCTCGACCTGATCATTAAACCTGGCGAGAAAATCGGCCTGATCGGCCCGTCCGGCGCCGGTAAATCGACCCTGGTCAATCTGCTGTTGCGCCTGTATGACGTGCAGGGCGGGCGGATTCTCATCGACGGCCAGAACATCGCCGAGGTCGGCCAGGAAAGCCTGCGCGAGCGTATCGGCATGATCACCCAGGATACGTCGCTGCTGCACCGCTCGATCCGCGACAATCTGCTGTACGGCAAGCCCGACGCCACCGACCCCGAGTTGTGGGAAGCGGTACGCAAGGCCCGGGCCGACGAGTTCATCCCGTTGCTGTCGGACTCCGAAGGGCGTACCGGCTTCGATGCCCACGTCGGTGAGCGCGGGGTGAAGCTCTCCGGCGGCCAGCGTCAGCGTATTGCGATTGCCCGGGTGCTGCTCAAGGACGCGCCGATCCTGATCATGGACGAAGCCACCTCGGCGCTGGATTCGGAGGTCGAAGCGGCGATCCAGGAAAGCCTCGAAACCCTGATGCAGGGCAAGACCGTGATCGCCATCGCCCACCGGCTCTCGACCATTGCCCGGATGGACCGGCTGGTGGTGCTGGAAAAAGGCACGATCGCCGAAACCGGCAGCCATGCCGAACTGCTGGCCCATGGCGGGTTATATGCGCGGTTGTGGCAGCACCAGACGGGTGGGTTTGTCGGGATCGATTAACCCTGGCCGACTACCACGGCCCGCTCCCACATTAGATTTTGTTTTGCCTGGGCCACAGCGTCAGTCGATCAGCTTTGCCGATAGGGCAACGCGGTTCGTGCTTCCTCGGCATACGCCAGCACTCCGACGCGCTCCTGGCGCAGGAAGTCCTTGACCGCGGCCTTCAGGCCGGGATGGCGCAGGTAGTGCCAGGAATGGGTGATAACCGGTTCAAACCCGCGAATCAACTTGTGCTCACCCTGCGCCCCGGCGTCGAAACGCTGGAAGCCATTGGCAATGGCATAGTCCATGCCCTGGTAGAAACAGGTTTCGAAATGCAGCCGGTCAAACTCCGCCAGGCACCCCCAGTAACGACCGTAAAAACTGTCGCCACCCACCAGGCTGAACGCCATGGCGACCGGCCGCGAGCCCTGTTTGGCCAACACCACGCGAATCGCTTCCGGCATCCGTTCGGCCAGCAGACTGAAAAACTCCCGGGTCAGATAAGGCCGTTGCCGCCGCACTGCGTAGGTGTTGGCATAGCAGGCATAGACAAAATCCCACTGCAGCTGATCCAGCTGTCGACCTTCAAGCCATTCGAAATCAATCCCCTGCCCCGCCACTTGCTCGCGCTCTTTGCGCATCTGCTTGCGCTTGCGCGAACTGAGGACGTCGAGGAAATCCTGAAAGTCCCGATAGCCGCGATTCTGCCAGTGGTACTGACAGCCGATGCGCTGCAACCAGCCCGGTTGTTCGGCCAATGCGGCATCGGTGAAGGGATCGGTGAAGTTGATGTGAGCACTTGAGAGCTGTTCGATCTCAAGGTAGCCGGGCAGGCTTTTCAACAGCTCGAAACCATCTTCGAGGGAGGCCGCCAGCAAGCGCGGGCCACTGACCGGGCTGAACGGTACGGCGCTCAACAGCTTGGGGTAATAGTCGATGCCGGCGCGCTCGCAGGCATCGGCCCAGGCGTGATCGAACACGTACTCGCCATAGGAATGCCATTTGCGGTAACCGGGCAGCGCGGCAATCAGGCGATCGCCTTCGATGTTCAGCAAATGCTCGGGTTGCCAGCCGGAATGCGGGCCGACGCTACCGCTGTCTTCCAGGGCGCAGAGAAAAGCATGGCGCAGGAATGGCTGGCTATCCGGCACCAGGGCATCCCAGGTGTTCGCAGCAATTTCGGACAGATTTTCCAGACGTTGCAACGGCATCAACTTCCTCTCCACTTCTTTGCGTGAAAGCCCCGCGAGTATCGCTTATCGCGCAGCTCTCCACACGCTCTATCCGACCGCAGCGCTCTGGATAGGGGTTTCCAGGTGGTTCCAGGTGCATCGGTACGGTCATCGAGACGCCATCATTTTGCCACTGCTTTGTCATAATCGATCGCGATACTGGCGCCAGTTTTTAGAGCGTCGGGTTCTACCCGGCCCCTGTTTCCGTCCTCAAGGTCGGTTGTGTTCTGGATGGCTCAGTCATCCTCTTACATCTTCGGAGATTGATATGCGTCTTGCTTCCACGAAAACTGCGGCAGCCGTGTGCGGTGGCCTGATGCTGGCCATGAGTATTCCGGCCAGCGCCGCAGTCGACGCCAAACTGCTCGACATGCTCAAGGCCAACGGTTCGATTTCCCAGGCGCAGTACGCTGAACTGCAGGCCGAACTGGCCAAGGATCAGAAGGACCAGCAGATTGCCCGTCAGGCTCAGCAAGAGACCAACGAACAAATCGCGGCCACCGCGAAGAAAACCAATGAGCTGAGCACCTTCGACCAGAAACTGGCGTGGGCGGCCAAGACCCAGTTCAAGGGCGACGTGCGTTTCCGTCAGGAGACGGTCAAGAACGACGGCGTGTCCAACTCCGGCGACCAGGACCGCCAACGTATTCGTGCCCGCCTGGGCGCCTACACCGAAATCAATCCGCAAGTGGACACCGGCATTCGTATCGCCACTGGCAACAACAACGACGCTCGCTCCACCAACCAGAGCCTGGAAGGCAACTTCTCCAAGAAAGATATCTGGCTGGACCAGGGCTACGTCGACTACCACCCGACTGCCATCAAGAATTTGCACTTGATCGGCGGCAAGATGCCACAGCCATGGGTGAGCATGGGCGACATCATCTGGGATAGCGACATCAGCCCGGAAGGTCTGGCGGTGACTTACAAATACCCGCTAGGCAGCACGGCCGAGCTATTCGGTAGCGCCGGCCACTACACTCTTCAGGACAACGTCGACGGCGAAGGCAAACAGTTCCGTCACGACCTGCGTCTGTATGCTGGCCAGTTGGGCGCACGCTTCGCGATCACCGACAACCTGAAAATGACGCTCGGTGGCAGTCTTTACGCTTACGACAACGACGAGGACGCCGCGACACTGGCTATCAACGGCAACAGCCCGGGCGAAGAGTTCAAAGTGTACGAAGGCTTCGGTCAGCTCGACATCGGCGGTCTGCCGATGCCACTGTCGCTGTACGGTCAAATCGTCAACAACGACAGTGCGAGCAACGATCAGGACATGGGCTGGCTGGCCGGGGTCAAGACCAAGTTCTACGGCTTCGGCGTGGATTACAACTATCGCGACGTACAGCGTAACGCCGTGGTCGGTGCCTTTACCGACTCCGACTTCGCCAACGGTTTCACCGGTTCGCGCGGCAGCAAGTTGAAAGTGAGCTACGAGATCGACAAGAACTTCGCCCTCGGCGCGACGTACTTCATGGCTGACTCCGACTTTACCAACGCCAACCTGCGGGATTCGAAGATCAACACCCTGCAGCTGGATGCAGAAGCCAAGTTCTGATTCCTCGCTACATGGCTCGGGCAAGGAAGCCTGAGCCGCATTTTTTACTGCCTGGCGTTGCTGCATCGGTCCCCATCATCCGTCCGATGCAGCAACGCCAGGCTGTTTTGTTTTTGCCAACCCCTGTAGGAGCGAGCTTGCTCGCGAAAAACCTGAGAGCGCTGCGGGGTGTCAGGTTGCCAGCGTTATCGTTGACGACCTTCGCGAGCAAGCTCGCTCCTACAGAAGGGGCGGATTCAGCGCTTGCGCAAAATCACGCTACCAATCGAATAACCGGCGCCGAACGAGCTGAGCACCGCCAGCGAACCGGCCGCCAGATCATCCTGATGCTTGTGAAAGGCAATCACCGAACCGGCAGAGCTGGTGTTGGCATAGGTGTCGAGAATCACCGGCGCTTCTTCTTCGGTGGCTTCGCGGCCCAGCAGTTTCCTGACGATCAAGTGGTTCATGCTGAGGTTGGCCTGGTGCAGCCAGAAACGCTTCACGTCAGTGACGTTGAGCTGGTTTTCTTCCAGATGGTTGGCGATCAGTTCCGCGACCATCGGGCAGACGTCCTTGAACACCTTGCGGCCTTCCTGGACGAACAGTTTGTCCTTGGTGTCGATGCCTTCTTCCGCTGCGCGATTGAGGAAGCCGAAGTTGTTGCGGATGTTGTTGGAGAACTTGGTCAGCAGCTTTGTGCTGACGATGTCGAACTGGTACTGGGAGGTGGCCAGGTCGGCACGTTCGATGATCACCGCGGTCGCGGCGTCGCCAAAGATGAAATGACTGTCGCGGTCGCGGAAATTCAGGTGACCGGTGCAGACTTCCGGGTTGACCATCAGGATCGCCCGGGCCTGGCCCAGTTGCACGCTGTTCGCCGCGGTCTGGATGCCGAAAGTCGCCGAGGAACAGGCGACGTTCATGTCGAAGCCGAAACCCTGGATGCCCAGCGCTTCCTGGACTTCGATGGCGATGGCCGGGTAGGCACGCTGCAGGTTGGAACAGGCGACGATCACGCCGTCAATGTCCGCGGCGGTCTTGCCCGCACGCTGCAGGGCTTGCTCGGCAGCGCCGATGGCCATCTGGCAGAGCACCGACCACTCGTCATTCGAGCGCTCCGGCAGGCGTGGCGCCATGCGTTGCGGGTCGAGGATGCCGTCCTTGTCCATGACGAAGCGGCTTTTGATGCCAGAGGCTTTTTCGATAAATGCCGCGCTGGATTCGGTCAGCGCTTCGATTTCACCGCGGGCAATGGCTTCGGCGTTATCGGCGTTGAACTGCCCGACGTAAGTATTGAAAGACTGCACCAGCTCTTCGTTGGAAATGCTGTTGGCCGGGGTGTACAAGCCGGTGCCACTGATGACGACGTTATGCATGGTCGTTTCTCTGATCTGTTCAGGCAGAAAGCATTGGCACCGACGTACCAATACGCAAAGGGTCTACTCCAGGGCAACCTGGCATCGCTTTATTCCGATCCGCCCGGGCCCGTGAAGGCTGAAAACTGCGGGACTGGCGTTTATAGGCGCGAAGTTTGCCATAAACCTGGGGTTTTGGCGCCTTTTGCGAACCGGGCACCATCACGCAAACCCTGTAGGAGCCCGGCTTGCCGGCGAAAGCGTCTTCGAGGGCGATGCAAGGCTTGAGGCCGCTTTCGCTGGCAAGCCAGCTCCTACACGATCTCCGGTATGCAGATGGAGAGTGGTCAACGCAATCCCCTGTAGGAGCCCGGCCTGGCGAAGGCGTCTTCGTGGGCGATACAAGGTTTGAGGCCGCTTTCGCTGGCAAGCCAGCTCCTACAGGGGGGCGTGTCAGGGTTCGACCTGGGTCCATTGCTTGCCCAGGCGCTTGTCGGAGATCGGCACCTTGGTCCCCAACTGCTGGGCGAACAACGACACCCGGTATTCCTCCAGCCACCAGCGATAAAGCTCCAGCTGCGGGTCGCGCTTGCCTTCCTGGGCGTGCTTGTTGGCGCGGGTCTGGTATTGGCTCCAGAGCCCGGACAACTCGCCGCTCCAGACCCGGTCCTTCTGCACCTGGGCGCCGAGTTTTTCAAAGCGTTGCTCGATGGCCTTGAGATAACGCGGCAGTTCCTTGAGCCACTGCATCGGCGTTTCACGCACGAAACCCGGATAGACCAGATGACTGAGCTGCTGCTTGATGTCGTTCAGGGCCACGGCTTGCGCCAGGTCGATCTTGCCCTTGAAGCGCTTCTGCAGACCGTGCCAGTGCTTGAGAATCTCCAGCGTCAGCTTCGCCAATCGCTCGGCGTGCTCGGTCCAGCCGCCACGTTTGCGCTCGGCCAGCGCCGCCAGTGCAGCGCCATCGCGCGGCAGCGGGTCTTCGCCGTCGAAGGATGCAGCTTGTCGAGGCTGGCCAGCAGATGTCTTCCACCAGGCTGTCGATACGCCCCATGTCGCGGTACATCAGGCCCAGTTCGGTCAGCCCCGGCAACTTGCCGCGCAGGAACTTCGCCGGCTCGGCCAATTGCTGCATCAGCAAGCGCTGCAAGGCCCGGCGATGCTGGAACTCGGCTTCGGCCGGCGTCGAGAAACGCCCTTCCTTGACCGTGCCGCTCTCTTCCACCAGCGCCGGATACACCGTCATCGACAGCCCGGCGATCTTCTGCTGGGTTTTCTCAGCGACGGCGGCAAAGACTTTCGCCTCCACCGGCTGCTGGCTTTTCGCGGTTTGCGGCACGGCCAACGCCGCCTGGCTCGCCTCGGCAAAGCGCGCGGTCAACTCGGCCAGGTCCCGGCCTTCACCGAGGAACTTGCCCTGGCCGTCGACGATTTCCAGGTTCATCCGCAAATGGCTGTCGACCTGCTGCGCCGCTTCGGCCCAGGCTTCATCGCTGACCCGCGCCCCCGTCATGCGCAGCAATTCACGACCCAACGCCTGCGGCAACGAGCCCTCGGCGAAGGTCATGCGCTGCAGCGCTGCCTTGACGAAGTCCGGCACCGGCACGAAGTTCTTGCGCAGGGCCTTGGGCAGGTTACGCACCAGCGCAATGCACTTGGCCTCGATCACGCCCGGCACCAGCCACTCCAGGCGTTCCGGCGGCAGCATCGGCAACAGCGGTGCCGGCACCCGCAGGGTGACGCCGTCGCGTGGATGGTTGGGCTCGAAGTGGTAACTCAGGGCCAGTTCCAGATCGCCGATGTGCAAGGTATCCGGGTAATGCGCGGCAGTGACTTCACTGGCCTCGCGGGCCAGCACGTCTTCTTCGCGCATGATCAGCAGCTGGGGATCTTTCTGGCTGTTGACCCGGTACCAGCTGTCGAAGGTCGCGGTCTGGTGGATCTCGGCCGGCAGGCGCGCGTCGTAGAAGGCGAACAGGGTTTCTTCGTCGGCCAGAATGTCCCGGCGACGCGCCTTGGCTTCGAGTTCGTCGAGCTGCTCCAACAGTTCTTTGTTCGCCGTCAGGCATCTGGCCCGGGACTGGATCTCGCCACGCACCAAACCTTCACGAATGAACAACTCACGGGACGTCACAGGATCGATCGGCCCATAGTGCACCGGCCGGCGACCGACCACGATCAGCCCGAACAAGGTGATCTGCTCGAACGCCACGACCTGGCCGCGCTTCTTCTCCCAATGGGGTTCGAAGTGGTTTTTCTTGATCAGGTGCCCGGCGAGCGGCTCGATCCAGTCGGCATCGATCTTGGCCACCATCCGCGCATAAAGCTTGGTGGTCTCCACCAGTTCGGCGGCCATCAACCATTGCGGGCGCTTTTTACCCAGCCCGGAGGACGGGTGAATCCAGAAGCGGCGCTGGCGGGCACCGAGGTAGTCGCCGTCTTCGGTTTTCTGGCCGATCTGGCTGAGCAGGCCCGAGAGCACGGCTTTGTGCAGCTTCGGGTAATCCGCCGGCTCTTTATTGAGGCTCAGCTGCATGTCGCGGCAGATCAGGCTCAACTGCCGGTGAGAATCGCGCCACTCGCGCAGGCGCAGGTAATTGAGGAAATTCTTGCGGCACCAGTTGCGCAACGGACTCGCCGTCAGCGCCTGGCGCTGTTCTTCAAAACCACGCCACAGGTTGACCAGCCCGGCGAAGTCCGAGTCCACGTCCTTCCATTGCGCGTGGGCCTGATCCGCCGCTTGCTGACGCTCCGGCGGACGTTCGCGCGGGTCCTGGATCGACATGGCGCTGGCGACGATCAGCACTTCCTGCAAGCTGCCGAGCTTCGCCGCTTCCAGCAGCATGCGGCCCATGCGCGGGTCCACCGGCAGTCTCGCCAGTTGACGACCCAGCGGGGTCAACTGGCTGTTGCGGTCCACTGCCGAGAGTTCTTGCAGCAGGTTGAAACCGTCGCTGATGGCCTTGCCATCCGGTGGCTCGATAAACGGGAAATCGGTGATCTCGCCCAGGCGCAGGTGCAGCATCTGCAAGATCACCGCCGCCAGGTTGGTGCGCAGGATCTCCGGGTCGGTAAATTCCGGACGACCGATAAAGTCCTCTTCGCTGAACAGCCGCACGCAGATGCCCGGTTCGACCCGCCCGCAACGGCCTTTGCGTTGGTTGGCGCTGGCCTGGGAAATGGCTTCGATGGGCAGGCGCTGGACCTTGGCCCGGTAGCTGTAGCGACTGATGCGCGCGGTGCCGCTGTCGATCACGTAAGCGAATGCCCGGCACCGTCAGCGAGGTTTCGGCGACGTTGGTCGCCAGCACCACGCGCCGGCCTGGGTGCGACTGGAAAATCCGCTGCTGCTCGGCCGGCGACAAGCGTGCATACAGCGGCAGGATTTCGGTGTGCTTGAGCTGGGCCTTGCGCAACATGTCGGCGGCGTCGCGAATCTCGCGCTCACCGGGCAGGAACACCAGCACATCGCCCGGGCTCTTGCGCTCGCTGCGTTCGAACGCGGCGATTTCGTCGAGGGTGGCCAGAATGGCCTGATCCACAGTCAAGTCATCCTCGACGCGGTTGCCCTCCTCGTCCTGCTCCAGGGTCAGCGGGCGATACCAGGTCTCTACCGGGAAAGTGCGCCCGGAGACTTCGACGATCGGTGCATCATCGAAGTGCTTGGAAAAACGCTCCAGGTCGATGGTCGCCGAGGTGATGATGACTTTCAGATCCGGACGACGGGGCAGCAGGGTTTTCAGGTAACCGAGCAGGAAATCGATGTTCAGGCTGCGTTCGTGGGCTTCGTCGACGATGATCGTGTCGTAGCGTTCGAGGTAGCGGTCGTTCTGGGTTTCCGCCAGCAGGATGCCGTCGGTCATCAGCTTGATCAGGGTGTTGGCATCGCTCTGATCCTCGAACCGCACCTGATAGCCGACCAGCGCGCCCAACGGCGTGCCCAGTTCTTCGGCGACCCGGCTGGCCACGCTGCGCGCAGCGATCCGGCGGGGCTGGGTGTGGCCGATCAGGCCATGCTGGCCGCGACCGATTTCCAGGCAGATCTTCGGCAACTGGGTGGTTTTACCCGAACCGGTTTCGCCAGCAATGATCAGCACCTGATGCTTGAGCAGCGACCGCCTTGATTTCATCGCGCTTGGCGGCGATCGGCAGGCTGTCGTCGTAACGCACCACCGGCAGGCTGGCGCGCCGCGCCAGCACCTGATCACAGGACGCTTGCAGGCGCGCCGCCCACTGGGCCAGCTTGGCCTCGTCAGGTTTCTTGCGCAGCTCGAGCAACTGCCGCCGCAGCCGGTGGCGGTCGGCGAGCATGGCGTGATCGAGGTTTTTCAGCAGTTTGTCGATGGAAGGCGATTCGTCAGTCATCAGGTACGCAATAAGTCGTCTAGTGGCGCAGGGGGCGGATTGTCGCAGATTTGAAGGACTATTGTAGGAGCCGGCTTGCTGGCGAAGGCGATGCGTCAGTCACATCGTAGGTGACTATCAGGCCGTCTTCGCTGGCAAGCCAGCTCCTACAGGGGTTGCGGTGTGACAGGCACAGTGGAGGTGTCTGTCAGGCCGTCTTCGCTGGCAAGCCAGCTCCTACAGGGGGTTGCGGTGTGACAGGCACAGTGGAGGTGTCTGTCAGGCCGCCTTCGCTGGCAAGCCAGCTCCTACAGGGGTTGCGGTGTGACAGGCACAGTGGAGGTGTCTGTCAGGCCGCCTTCGCTGGCAAGCCAGCTCCTACAGGGGGGTGCGGGTTATTCGTTATCTCGGCTTTTGCGGCGGTACGGGAACACGTCGATCACCTTGCCGGCCCGAATCGCCTCCTGCAGGCTTTTCCAGTAATCGGCGTTGTACAGCTCGCCATGCAGTTGATCGAATAACTTGCGCTGCCCGGCATCGGCAAACAGGAACGGTGGAAACTCTTCGGGAAACACATCCAGCGGTCCGATCGAATACCACGGCTCGGAGGCCATTTCATCTTCCGGGGTACGCGGTTGCGGGATATGGCGGAAGTTGGCCTCGGTCAGGTAGCAGATTTCGTCATAGTCATAAAACACCACACGCCCGTGGCGGGTGACGCCAAAGTTCTTCAGCAGCATGTCGCCCGGAAAGATGTTCGCCGCCGCCAGCTGCTTGATCGCCAGGCCGTAATCTTCCAGCGCCTCGCGCACCTGCGCCGGGTTGGCGTGTTCCAGGTACAGGTTCAGCGGCGTCATCCGCCGCTCGGTCCAGCAGTGACGAATCAGCACCGTGTCGTCCTCCACCGACACCGTGGACGCGGCCACTTCGAGCAATTCTTCCAGGCACGCCGGCTCGAATTTGCTCAACGGGAAACGAAAGTCAGCGAATTCCTGGGTATCGGCCATGCGCCCGACCCGGTCGACGCTTTTCACCAGGCGGTACTTCTCGATCACGGTGGCGCGGTCGACGTTTTTCGACGGCGAGAAGCGGTCCTTGATGATTTTGAACACGGTAGTGAAGCCCGGCAGCGTGAACACGCTCATGACCATGCCGCGTACGCCGGGCGCCATGATGAACTGATCGTCGGTGTTGGCCAGGTGATTGATCAGTGCCCGGTAAAACTCGGATTTGCCGTGTTTGTAGAAGCCGATCGAGGTGTACAGCTCGGCGATGTGCTTGCCCGGCAGGATGCGCTTGAGGAAACCGATGAACTCCGCCGGTACCGGCACATCCACCATGAAATACGAACGGGTGAAGGAGAAGATGATCGACACGTCCGCTTCATCGGTGATCAACGCATCGATCTGAATCCCGCGGCCTTCGCGGTGCAGCAGCGGAATCACCAAGGGCCACTGCTCGTCCTGGGTGTAGATGCGCCCCACCAGGTACGCTCCCTTGTTGCGGTAAAGCACCGAGGAAAACAGCTCGACGCTCAGCTCCGGGTCCTTGCACACCCAGTCCGGCAGGTTCTCGCGCAATTGCGCTTCGAGACGGCGCAGGTCGGCGGGCAGGTCGGCGTAATCCTCACTGAAGCGATAATCGGCGAAAACGCTGGCGAGCATGCCCGACAGCTGGCCTTGAGGTTTATAGGTGCGGGTTTGCGCGGCACGTGCCCGGCGCAGGCTGGGCCGGGTGGTGTGGATGAACATGCAGCCATCGCTGATCAGGTCGTGGCTGAACAGCCCGCAGAAGATCGAGTTGTACCAGGTCTCGGATAACTCATCGTCGAAGCGCAGGTCGATCAGGGTGATGTAGGCGCTCTTGACCAGCGGCCAGCAACTGTCGTCCATCAGCGTGACGGCGTCGAAGGCGCTGCGCAGTCGCGCCACGGTTTCGCCGACTTTTTCTTCGTACAGATTGATCCGTGCAGCCGACGCGATTTGCGCCTCCTGCCACTTGGCCTGTTCGAATCGGGCTCGGGCGCCGTCGGTGATCTGACGGAAATGCTCGCGGTAATCGTCAAAGCCGTCGAGGATCATTCGGGCGATGTCGGCGGCTGGCCAATGCTGCGGCATAGGTAAAACCTCGGCGGCTGATGCTGATCGTTGGAGCCTGAGCTTAGTGGCCCTGTGTGACGCAACGCAACCATTGCCTTGTACCCTGACTGGCGCGACACTTGCGCGCCAATCATGGAAGGAAACCGCTGTGAACCTCGTCGATACTCTGCGTTTGCTGGCACTTGCCGCCATTTGGGGGGCGAGTTTCCTGTTCATGCGCATCATCGCCCCCGTGATTGGCACGGTGCCCACGGCTTTTTTCCGCGTGTCGATTGCGGCCGCCGGGTTGCTGGTGATCCTGGGCCTGATGCGCATCAGCTGGGACTTCAAAGGCAAACTCAAGACGGTGATGCTGCTGGGGATGATCAACTCCGGGATTCCCGCGACCCTCTATTCCGTCGCCGCCCAAGTGCTGCCCGCCGGTTACTCGGCGATTTTCAATGCCACGACGCCGCTGATGGGGGTGTTGATCGGCGGACTGTTCTTCCATGAAAAACTCACCGCGGCCAAGGTCGGCGGGGTATTTCTCGGCCTGTTCGGCGTCGGCATCCTGACCCGGGCCGGGCCGGTGGCGTTCGACATGGACCTGTTGATGGGCGCCCTCGCCTGCCTGCTCGCCACCACCTGCTACGGTTTCGCCGGGTTCCTTGCACGCCGTTGGCTCGACCAGGCCGGCGGTCTCGACAGCCGTCTTTCGGCGCTGGGCAGCATGCTGGGCGCGACGCTGTTGTTGCTGCCGCTGTTTGGCTACAGCGTGATCAGCCAACCGCCTGCGAGCTGGGGCGGCTGGAGTGTCTGGCTGTCGTTGCTGGGGTTGGGGCTGGTATGTACCGCGTTGGCGTACATTATTTACTTCCGCCTGCTCAGCTCGGTCGGGCCGGTGAAGTCAATGACCACGACCTTCCTGATTCCGCCGTTTGGCGTGTTGTGGGGGGCCTTGTTATTGGATGAGCCGTTGTCGATGGCGCACATTTATGGCGGGGTGTTGATTGCGGCGGCGTTGTGGTTGGTGTTGAAGCCGGCGGTGGTGAAGGCTTCCAAGGTGGTTGCCCGGCAGTGATGCGGTGCTGTCGATTACGCCTTCGCTGGCAAGCCAGCTCCTACAGATCTGGTGTCGTACACAAAATTTGTGAGCAATACCCCATCCTGTAGGAGCTGGCTTGCCAGCGAAAGCGTCAGCTCTGGCACCGACAATTACAAAGGCAGGTCACTCATCTCCCCATCCACCAACCGCCGAATCCCCAGCGGATTAGCATCCTGCAATGCCTCCGGCAACAACGCATCCGGATAATTCTGGAAGCACACCGGCCGCAGGAAACGGTCGATCGCCAGGGTCCCCACCGATGTCCCGCGCGAATCCGACGTCGCCGGATACGGCCCGCCATGCACCATCGCTTCGCACACCTCGACCCCGGTCGGATACCCATTGAGCAGAATCCGCCCGACCTTTTCCTGCAGTAATTCCGCCAGCCAGCGATACTCCGGCAGCTCCCCGGCCTCGCCAATCAACGTCGCCGTCAGTTGACCGCGCAGGCCCTGCAGCGCTGCCGTCAGCTGCGCCCTATCCTCGACCTCAACGATGATGGTGGTCGGTCCGAAAACCTCTTCCTGCAGCCGTTCATCGCCCTTGAGCAACAGACTGACATCCGCCCGGAACACCTGCGGTTGAGCCTGACTGCCCTGTTGTGGCTTGCCCGCCAGATGCGTCAGCCCCGGATGTTCGTGCAGCTCGCCCAGGCCTTTGCCATAGCTGACCAGCGCACCGGCGTTGAGCATGGTCTGCGGCGGTTGCTGGTTCATGCTGGCGCAAAACGTTTCGACAAAGGTGCTGAACTGTGGAGAGCGCAGGCCGATCACCAACCCCGGATTGGTGCAGAACTGACCGCAACCCAGGGTCACCGAACCGGCCAGTTGCGCGGCTATCTGTTCGCCCCGCACGGCGAGAGCTTCGGGCAGCAGGAACACCGGGTTGATGCTCGACATCTCGGCAAACACCGGGATCGGCTGCGGGCGGGACGCGGCCATCTGACTCAGGGCATTGCCGCCCTTGAGCGAACCGGTGAAACCCACGGCCTGGATCGCCGGGTGCTTGACCAGCCATTCACCGACGCCACCGCCGTAGATCATGTTGAACACGCCAGCGGGCATTTCAGTACGTTCGGCAGCGCGGATGATTGCATCCGCCACCCATTCGGCGGTCGCCATGTGGCCGCTGTGCGCCTTGAATACCACCGGGCAACCGGCGGCCAGCGCGGAAGCGGTGTCACCACCGGCGGTGGAAAATGCCAGCGGAAAGTTACTCGCGCCAAATACCGCGACCGGCCCCAAGGCGATGCGGTACTGGCGCAAATCCGGACGCGGCAACGGCTGACGATCCGGCAGCGCCCGGTCAATCCGCGCGCTATAAAAATCACCACGGCGCAGGACCTTGGCGAACAGGCGCATCTGCCCGCTGGTGCGCCCGCGTTCACCTTGAATGCGCCCGGCCGGCAACGCGGTTTCGCGGCACACGATGGCGACGAAATCATCGCCCAAGGCATCGATTTCATCGGCAATGGCGTCGAGGAACTGCGCACGTTTTTCCGCGCTGAGGTTGCGGTAGATCGGGTAGGCAGCCGCGGCAGCATTGGCGGCGGCATCCACTTCGGCTTCGGTCGCCTGGAAGAAGCTGCCGGGCAGCGGCTCACCACTGGTCGCGTCGAGGCTTTGCAGCTGCAGGGTGCCGTTGGCGCTGCGCCGGCCGCCGATGTAGTTGTGTCCAAGTAGCGTGGTCATTTCGCATTTCCTTGATCGATGGCAGACCCTGTAGGAGCGAGCTTGCTCGCGAAAGAGGTACATCCGACACATTTTCTGTGCCTGACGACCTTCGCGAGCAAGCTCGCTCCTACAAGGAGTCAGAGTGTGCGCACCTGGCCGATGGCCAATGGCTGGGCGCTTTCGCCGATGCCGTTTTCCAGCGCTGCGCCGAACTCATCGAGGCTGATCTGGAAGCGATCCCCCGGCTGGGTTTTCACCCCGTCGGCAAACGATAGCGTGGCGGTGCCGAAGTAATGCACGTGGACATCGCCCGGACGCAGGAACTGCGCGTATTTGAAGTGGTGGAATTCGAGGTTGGCAAGACTGTGGCACATGTTGTCTTCGCCGCTGAGAAACTCCTGTTCCCAGATCGTTTCACCGTTGCGCGTGATGCGGCTGGTGCCCGCCAGGTGCCTGGGCAGTTCACCGACACGCAGTTCCGGGCCATAGGCACAGAAGCGCAGTTTCGAATGGGCGAGGTACAGGTAATTTCGCCGCTCCATCACATGGTCGGAGAACTCGTTGCCCAGGGCAAAACCGACCCGATACGGCTGGCCGTCGTCGCCGATCACATAGAGACCGGTGAGCTCCGGTTCTTCGCCGGCATCTTCGGCAAACGGTGGCACCGGGAAGTCCGCGCCGGGGCGCACGACGATGCTGCCATCGCCCTTGTAGAACCATTCCGGCTGCGCACCGACCTGGCCGGCCGCTGGTTTGCCGCCCTCCAGGCCCCATCTGAAGATGCGCATGGTGTCGGTCATGCCGGCTTCGACCGCTCCGTCCTGCTGGTGCATCTTGTCCCGCGCCGAGGCGCTGCCCAAATGGGTCAGGCCAGTGCCGCTGATCAGGCAATGGGCCGGGTCTTCGTGGTCCAGCGGCGGCAGGACGTTGCCCTGTTGCAACAGTTGCGCGTAATCCGGGCCGGGCTCGGTGCCGCGCAGGGCGACCTCTTCTTGCAGGCTGCGCTGGGCGCGGATCGCCGCGAGTGCCAGTGCACGGGTGCTGCGGGTGTCGAGCACTACCTGGACCTGGGAACCTTCGACGAGACCGACCTGGCGCTCCCCGGCAGTGTTTTCAAATTGAATCAGGCGCATGTCCGGCCCTCCAGAAAGTCGTGGATGTGTGGCGAGGCAATCCCCTCGCCACAGGGTCACTCGATGATGTTGAAGTCGCCGAGGTACTCATCGGAGATTTCCAGGCCCAGGCCCGGCTTGTTGTCGTCGAGCTGGATGTAGCCGTTGACCGGTTGTGGTTCGCCCTTGAACACGTAGTAAAAGAGTTCGTTGCCGACCTCGACATCGAACACCGGGAAGAACTCGGCCATCGGCGAGGCGGTGGTGGACATGGTCAGGTGGTAGTTGTGCATCTGCCCGGCGTGCGGGATCACCGGTACTGACCAGGCTTCGGCCATGGCGTTGATCTTGCGCGCGGCAGTGATGCCGCCGACGCGGTTGGTGTCGTACTGGATCACGTCGATGGCGCGGCGTTCCAGCAGGTCCTTGAAGCCGTAGGAGGTGAATTCATGCTCGCCGCCGGAGATCGGCATGATCCCCATTTTCTTCAGCTCGATATAACCCTCGATGTCGTCGGCGATCACCGGTTCTTCAAGCCAGCGTGGTTCGAACTCGGCCAGTTTTGGCAACATGCGGCGCGCATATTCCAGGGTCCAGCCCATGTAGCATTCGAGCATGATGTCGATGTCCGGGCCGGCCAGTTCACGCAGCGCCCGCACTTGTTCGATGTTTTTGCGCATGCCCGCCGGGCCATCCTTCGGTCCATAGCCGAAACGCATTTTCAGCGCGGTGAAGCCCTGGTTCAGATAACCCTGGGCTTCTTCGAGGAACAGGTCGAGGTTGTCGTTGGCGTAGAGCTTGGAGGCGTAGGTCCAGATCTTTTCCTTGGTCCGCCCGCCGAGCAGTTTGAACACCGGCTTGTTCACGGCTTTGCCCATGATGTCCCAGATGGCGATGTCGATCGCCGAGATCGCCGCCATGCCGATGCCTTTGCGGCCCCAGGCGTGGCTCTGACGGTACATTTTCTGCCAGATGTATTCGTTGTCGAACGGGTCTTCGCCAATGGCGATCGGTGCCAGGTAGGTGTCGATGATTTCCTTGGCCACACGCGGCGCCAGGGCGCAGTTACCGATGCCGACAAGACCGGTGTCGGTCTCGACTTCCACCACCAGCCAGCCATGGAAACGGAACGAGCCCATGGCGTCGCCGCGTTCGAACAGGATGTCGCTGGCATTGGTGCAGAAGTGCGCTTGCGGGGGGACGACTTTGCCTTTCCACTCGAAAACGCGGGTTCGGATGGCTTTGATTTTCATGAATACAGTTCCTTGCGCTGCCGGCTTTTTGTAGTTGTCGGGTCGCTGCGCGGAGCCGCTCGTGCGGGCCGGTCCGGGCATTCGATGGAGCGACTTTAGCCAGCGCCTGGGGGTGGCGGATAATCACTTATGCGTATCCGGCGATAACCTGGGGTGATAGCAAAAACCGGTTATCCGCTAGATCGGGTTATCAGGCATCACACAAAAAAAGTAGGAGCTGGCTTGCCAGCGAAAGCGGTCTGACAGTCACCTTGTGTGTGTCTGTCAGACCGTCTTCGCTGGCAAGCCAGCTCCTACAGGGGTTTTGCGTTGATCAGAAAAATCGGGCAACGCCAGCAATTCCTGTGGGAGCGAGCTTGCTCGCGATAGCGGTCTGACAGTCACCTCATATGTGGCTGTCAGGCCGTCTTCGCTGGCAAGCCAGCTCCTACAGGGTCCAGGGTGGACAAAGGATTGGTGTTGTTTCAGAGACCGGGTGTCAGTAGCTGTTGGCCCCCATCCGGCAGGCAATCTCGAACGCCTGGCGGATCGCTCCGACATTCGCCTTGCCTTGCCCCGCGATATCGAACGCGGTGCCGTGGGCCGGCGTGGTAATCGGGATCGGCAACCCGCCTTGCACCGTCACGCCACGGGAGAACCCCATCAACTTGATCGCGATCTGTCCCTGGTCGTGATACATGGTCACCACTGCGTCGAAGGCACTGGCATCGCCCTGCACCTTGAGGAAAATCGTATCGCCGGGGTACGGCCCTTCCGCTGCAATCCCCAATGCCTGAGCTGCGCGCACGGCCGGGCCAATGATGTCCAGCTCTTCGCGCCCGAACGAGCCGTTATCGCCGTTGTGCGGATTCAACCCACACACACCGATGCGCGGTTTCTCCAGGCCGTTGCGCTTGAGCGCAGTGTCGATCAGCTGGATCGCCTCCACTACCCGCGCCTGGGTGAGCATGCCCGGCACATCGGCCAGGGCGACGTGGGACGTCACCCGGGAAGTCCAGAGGTTATCGAGCACGTTGAATTCGCAGAACGGTCCATGGAAATCCAGCAGCTCGGCGAACCAGTGCAGCTCGTCGCTGTGGGCCATGCCGGCCATGTGCAATGAGGTCTTGTTGAGCGGACCGAACAGCACCGCGTCGGTAGCGCCGGCCTCGGTCAGGCGCAAGGCCTTTTCCAGGGTGTCGAGGCTGTAGCGGCCGCCGATGACACTGGCTTCACTGCGCGCAAATTCGCCAATGGTGTCGCCACGAAAGTCATAGAACAGCGGCGTGTCATCGTCAAAGTCCAACTGGTCCAGAGACTCGACGCGACGATAGGGAAATTCCGTCCCGGCGATGCGCATGCCACGGCGCATTTCCGCCTCGTCGGCAATCAGAATCACATTGGCCTGGCTGCGCACTTCGGGCTCGCCGAGCAGGCGGGCGATCAGTTCCGGGCCGATGCCCGCCGGGTCACCCAGGACCATGGCGATGGTTGTCTTGTTCATGCTTCACTCCTCAAGGGTTCTGGCCCTGTCCGGTCGATGGCGCAAGGCTCGCAACGATAGACCCGCTGCGCGTTGCTGTAGAACAGTCGCTCCTGATCGGCCCGCGGCAGATCGGCAACAATGGATTTGAAACCGTTGTAAATGTCATTGAATGAGCCGCACAACCCGTCCACTGGAAAGTTGCTGGCGAACATCACTCGACCGGGACCGTACATCGCGATCACTTCGCGCACGATCCAGGCATTGTCCTTGGCGCGCCATGCCTGGCCGCGCTGCCCAAGGCCGGAGATTTTCACCTGCACGTTCGGCCATTGGGCCAGCCGCGCCATCGCCAGACGCCAACCCGCCAGGCCCTCGGCACTGCGTTCGCTCGGCAACCCGGCGTGATTGAGAATCAGCGTGGTGCCGGGAAAGTCCCGGGCCAATCGTTCGGCTTCGTGCAAGTTCCACCACGGTGTCTGCAAATCGAAGTGCAGCCCCAGGCCTTGCAGTGCAGCGAAACTGCGTCGCCAATGCTCGTCGCTCATCAGGCTGCGCACATGGCCTACCTGCGCCGGCGTGGTCGGGCCGCCGGGTTTGTGGCGAACGCTGCGCACGCACTTGTAACTCGCTTGCTCGGTCATTACCGCAATGGCGTCGGGATGGTCCAGCCAGGCCTGGGCGACGATTGCATTCGGTACGCCGTAGCGGGCCGCCAGTTGTTCGATGAAGCGGGTTTCGCCAATCGGGTCTTGCGGGTCCCATTCGGTCTCGATATACACCGTCTTCACCACATCATGAGGACCGGCATCGGCGAAGTAATCCTCAGGAAAATAGCGACGCTTGAGCGCACTGTAATCACCGTAGCGAAACGGGATGTTGGCCTCGGGCGCCAACCAGGGATGGCCATTGATCGACGGGTCCCAGAAGTGATGATGGGCGTCGATGATCGGTCCATTCCAAAGCTCACCCATGGGGCACCTCGTCGAGGTTGATGATCGGTTCTGACGAGCACTATCGAAGGCCCATTGATAACCGTCCAATCAAAACTTGAGATAAGGCGATAGCCTTGGGTTATGTCACGCCCTGCTTTCAGCGGGCTTTCAGGATATTGCGCCTACGCCGACTTTCCACTCAAATGGCTCTGGCGCAAAGCTCCTGGCGACATAGGCGATTTTACTCGTGGCGACCTATAACCCCAGGCTATCGGCGTATGTATTGTTTTGACTAGACGCGGGCCGTGCGCCTTCCCACACTCAGGCCAGGCTTGCAAATTTCACCACCGACAAGTCGCTCATAACAACTACAAAAACGAGGCCCTTCCATGCGAAATGCATTCGTCCGTCGCACATCCCGTCTGGCTCTTGGCTGCACGCTGTTCGCTGCCGGCGCCCTTCCCGCAGTGGCCCACGCCGCCTGGCAACCGGACAAGAACGTCGAAATCGTCGTCGCCGGCGGTCCCGGAGGCGGTACCGACCAGCTGGGTCGCCTGATCCAGTCGATCATCACCACCCACAAGTTCCTCGACGTCAATACCATCGTCCTGAACAAGGGCGGCGGCAATGGCGCCGAAGCCTTTCTCGACCTGAAAATGAACAAGGGCGACCCGGAAAAACTGGTGATCGGCACCAACAACATCTACCTGTTGCCGCTGGTGTCCAAGCTCGGTTATCAATGGCAGGAACTGACCCCGGTCGCGGCCGTGGCCGAGGATGACTTCATTCTCTGGAGCTATAAAGGCGCACCGTGGAAAGATGCCAAGGACTTCTATGAAGCAGCCAAGGCCGACCCGTCGAAACTGCGCATGGGCGGCAGCCAGTCCAAGGATGTCGACCAGACCCTGACCCTGCTGCTGAACCAGACCAACAACAGCAAACTGGTGTACATCCCGTTCAAGAGCGGCAGTGAAGCCGCGACCCAACTGGCCGGCAAGCACATCGCCGCGAACGTCAACAACCCCAGCGAAAGCATCAGCCAATGGCGTGGCGACCAGGTCGAGCCGCTCTGCGTGTTCAGCAAGGAGCGCATGAGCTACACCGAGAAAGTCGCCGGCGATAAATCCTGGGCCGACGTTCCGACCTGCCACGAACAGGGCCTGGGCATCGACCAGTACCGCTTCCCGCGCACCGTGTTCATGCCCGGCGAAGTCACCGCCGAACAGCGCGCGTTCTATGTCGAATTGATGCGCAAAGTCACCGAGACTCCGGAATTCAAGGCCTACGTCAAGCAGAACGCGTTGGTGCCGACGTTCCTCGAAGGCGAGCCACTGACCGCCTACATCGAGAAAGACACCGCGCGGGTTACCCCGGTGTTCAAGGAAGCCGGCTGGCTGAAAAACTGAGTTGCCCGCGGCCGTCCGCCTGCGCACGGCCGTCACCTGCTGGAGGTGTTTGCATGTCCCATTCTTCGGATTCACCGGCGCTGGTCGGTACCCGCTGGGTCGAACTCGGTCTGACACTCTTCACCACGCTGATCGGCGTGGTGGTGATGTACGGCAGCGTCGAACAAGGTATTGGCTGGGGCGATTCCGGCCCCGAGCCGGGTTACTTCCCCTTTTACATCGGCCTGCTGTTGAGCGCCGCGAGTGTGGGCAACGGCGTGTTGACGCTGGTGCGCTGGCAAGCGCTGAGCATTTCATTCGTCAGTCGCCCTGCGTTCAGGCAAGTGCTGTCGGTGTTCATCCCGATTGCGCTGTTCGTCGCGGCCATGCCGCTGACCGGTATCTATGTGGCCTCGGCCTGCTTCATCGCCTGGTTCATGTGGCATGACAAAACCCGCGTCAAACCCTATGGCAAGTTGATGATCGCGACTATATCCCTCGGTGCAGTCCTCGCCAGTTACCTGATTTTCGCACTGTGGTTCAAGGTCCCGCTGGATGCCGGCCCTCTTGGCGACTGGATTGCCCTGGCCGGGAGACATTTCAAATGAGCGAGTTCGATTCCCTGCTGCAAGGCATGAACCTGATCCTGACCCCCGGCCATATCGGCCTGATGGTGATCGGCGTGCTGCTGGGCATCCTGGTCGGCGTATTGCCTGGCCTCGGCGCCCCCAATGGCGTGGCGTTGCTGCTGCCGCTGACGTTCACCATGTCGCCGGTGTCGGCGATCATCCTGTTGTCGTGCATGTATTGGGGCGCGCTGTTCGGCGGCTCGATCACCTCGATCCTGTTCAACATCCCCGGAGAGCCCTCATCGGTGGCGACCACCTTCGACGGCTACCCGATGGCCCGCGAAGGCCGCGCCGCCGAAGCGCTGACCGCCGCCTTCAGCTCGGCGTTGATCGGGGCGCTGGCCGGGGTCCTGCTGCTGACGTTCCTGTCGACGCGGATTGCCGAATTCGCCATGTCTTTCAGTTCGCCGGAGTTCTTCGCGGTGTACCTGCTGGCGTTCTGCACCTTCATCGGCATGAGCAAGAACCCGCCGCTGAAAACCGTGGTGGCGATGATGATCGGCTTCGCCATGGCCGCGGTCGGCATGGACACGGTCTCGGGCAACCTGCGCCTGACCTTCGACCAGCCGGCCCTGATGACCGGCATCAGTTTCGAAGTGGCGGTGATCGGCCTGTTCGGCATTGGCGAAATCCTCTGCACGGTCGAGGAAGGCCTGGTGTTCCGCGGCGAGCATGCGCGCATCACACCGATGGTGATCCTGCGCACCTGGGCCAAGTTGCCACGTTACTGGTGGACCATCGTGCGCAGCACCCTGGTCGGCTGCTGGATGGGCATCACGCCTGGCGGGCCGACTGCGGCATCGTTCATGAGCTATAGCCTGGCGCGACGTTTCTCGAAGAACCGCGAAAACTTCGGCAAGGGGGAACTCGAAGGCGTGATCGCCCCGGAAACCGCCGACCATGCGGCCGGCACCAGCGCGCTGCTGCCCATGCTGACCCTGGGCATTCCCGGTTCGGCCACCGCCGCCGTGATGCTCGGCGGGCTGATGATCTGGGGCCTGCACCCGGGCCCGACGCTGTTCGTCGAACAACATGACTTCGTCTGGGGCCTGATCGCGAGCATGTACCTGGGCAACGTGGTAAGTCTGATCGTGGTGCTGGCCACCGTGCCGCTGTTCGCGTCGATCCTGCGCATTCCGTTCTCGATCATTGCACCGATCATCATCATGGTCTGCGCCATCGGTGCCTACTCGGTGCACAACTCGTTCTTCGACGTGGTGCTGATGCTCGGCTTCGGTGCGCTGGGTTATCTGTTCAAGAAACTCGGCTACCCGATCGCACCGTTGGTGCTGGCCGCAGTTCTGGGGGACAAGGCCGAAGATGCCTTCCGTCAATCGATGCTGTTCTCCGATGGTCAGATCGGGATCTTCTGGTCGAACCCGTTGGTGGGCGGCCTGACCACGGCAGCGCTGCTGATGCTGTTCTGGCCGCTGATTTCCAAGGCGCTGCAAACCCTGACGGGCCTGCGCAAACCCCAGGTCGCCAAGCCAAAATCGGTGCTGTGACACAGCAATGCTGGCAACGCCTGACATTTGTTGTCAGGCTTGCCGCAGTCCTTTTTCGCGAGCGCGACCATGACCCGAATTCCTGTTGCCAATGTGATCCACAGTCGACTGCGATTGCGTCAGCTACGGCTGATGCTGGCGTTGCAGGAATTCGGTTCGTTGCGCCGCGCCGCCGACCACATCGGCATGACGCAACCGGCGGCGACCAAGATGCTGCACGAAGCCGAGGACTTGCTGGGTGTGGAGCTCTTCGAGCGACTGCCCCGGGGCATGCGTTCTACCCCGTTCGGGGAAACCGTCACGTATTACGCACGCATGGTGTTCGCCGAAATCAGCGGCATGCGTGAAGAGCTGGTTGCACTTGAATCCGGCAACCTTGGGCGGGTCGCGGTCGGGGCGATTCCGGCGCTGGCCTCCGGGCTGTTGACCCGGACCATCGCGACCTTGAAACAAAGCCATCCACGGTTATCCATGAGCATCCAGGTCGACACCAGCGACGTGCTGGTGCAGGCGCTGTTGCAGGATCAACTGGATATCGTATTGGGCCGGATTCCGGCGGGTGCGCGGGCCGAGGAGTTGCTGTTCGACAGCTTGGGTGAAGAAGCGCTCTGCGTGATTGCCGGTGCGCAAAATCCCCTGGCCAAAGAAACACAGCTGAGCTGGGCGGAACTGCAGAATATGACCTGGGTGCTGCAACAGCATCCAAGCCCGATGCGCTCGATCATCAATCAGGTGTTCCACAATGCACGGGTCGATATCCCCAGCAGCATTGTCGAAACCACCTCGATCATGACCCTGCTGTCGTTGATCCAGCAGACCGACATGCTCGGTGTGACACCGGTGTCGGTGGTCGAGGACTATCCGGGCCGTCATCTGCTGGCCGTGTTGCCGATCAAGTTCGAAGCCCGGCTGCCCCCCTATGGGCTGATCACCCGGCGTCATCGCATTCAATCGTCGGCGATGCAGGCGTTCATGAATTCAGTGCGGGCGGAACATGCGCAAGCCAAGTAGCAAGGCCCCGGGGCATGCCCCGGGGCCTTGTTTTGCTTCAAGCGGTTTTACGGAAGACGAACACCAGACCAACGATGATCAGCAACATGCCAAGCACGCTCAAGGCCGCCAGGCGATTGCCAAAAATCAGGTAGTCCATGACTGCCGTCACCGCGGGTACCAGGTAGAAAAGACTGGTGACATTCACCAGGTTGCCCCGGGCTATCAGCCGATACAGCAGCAACGTCGCCAGCACCGACACCACCAGTCCCATCCACAACACCGGCACGATGAACCCGCTGCCGTATTCGAAATGGAAAGGCTGGAACGGCACGAAGATCCCGCAGAGCAACAGCCCGGCGAGGTACTGCACCGGCAGCGTGCCGAGGGGATTGTCGGTGATGCGCTTTTGCATGATCGAGCCAAAGGTCATGCTCGCCAGTGCCAGCAAACCGAAGAGCATGCCCGCCAGCGACATGCCGGCCAGACCGATGCCTTGGTAGACCACCATGATCAACCCGGTCAGGCCCAGCGCCAGACCGAACATCCGGCTCCACGAACGCTGACGCTCCATCAGCACCACGGTGAGGATCGGTTGCACGCCCATGATGGTTGCCATCACGCCGGGCGTGACTTTCAGGTCCAGGGCCAGCAGATAGAAAATCTGATAAGCGCCCAGTAACACCACGCCCGTGGCCATTGCATACATCATCGGTTTGCCGCCCTTGGGCAATTTCAGTTTGAGCAATGGCATCAACAGCACCAGCCCGCACAACGCGATGGCGAAGCGAATCAGCAGAAATGCGAAGGGCGACGCGTGCGCCAGGCCCCATTTGGAGAAGATCGCCCCGCTGCTCCACAGCAGGACGAACAGGCTCGTGGACGCCGCCGCGAGCGCGGTTTTTTTCGAAAGGACAAACATGAATGCCACCTGTAGTCAGGCAAAAAGCCAACTCAGCCGAAGCTGAAATCCAGTAGTTTTTTCAAGCGGGCACGGGGAACAGCAGAAAAAACTGATCAGCCCGAAATGCCGACGCCTGGCGGTGATACGACTGCGCACACCGGCGTGCTGCTGACAGGTGGGGGGTAATGACTGATCTGCACCGGTTGCTGGTTCCCGCACGGCACGACGCCAGCGTTGACCGCTGAATCGACTACCGCGTTGATGAGGGAAGCTGGCATGGGCTGATCTTTTTTGAGGGGTGGATCGGTGGTTTGGAGAACGACCGAGCGCCGACTATAACCAGCGCGTGGCATGGATTGCAATAACGCTCTGTAGGAGCGAGCTTGCTCGCGATGGACGTTAACGATAATGCGTTTTTTCTGGGTAAACGCGTAGTCCTTGAATCCATCGCGAGCAAGCTCGCTCCTACAGGGACCGATATTCTATTCGGGAATAGGCATCAGCCAAACAGCCAATAACCCAACAACGTCAAGACCACGACCGCCAGTACCGGTCGCATCACGCGGTAAGCCTTGGGGTTGCGGCGCTTCCACTGTTTGATCCCGCCACTGAAGCTGTCGGCGAAATTCTTACTCCAGGCATAGGCCTGGTTGATCCCGCCAACACGTTCGTCATCCAGGTTCTGCGGTGCGGTGGCACGCCCCAGGAAGCCACTGACCCAACGGTTGATGCGGGTCATGAAGCGGTTGCTCAATGGGCGTTCGACATCGCAGAACAGGATGACCCGGGTCTTCTCGGTTTCGTTCTTGACCCAGTGCACATAGGTCTCGTCGAACATCACGTCCTCGCCATCGCGCCAGGCGTAGATCTGACCATCGACGAAAATGCGGCAGTCGTCGGAGTTCGGCGTCGACAGCCCCAAGTGATAACGCAGGGAGCCGGCAAATGGATCGCGGTGCGGGTTGAGGTGACTGCCGCCCGGCAGCAAGGCGAACATGGCGCCTTTGACGTTGGGAATGCCGCTGAGCAGGGCCACGGTTTTTGGGCACAGGGTTTGTGCCGACGGCAGCGGTTTGTCATACCACTTGAGATAGAAGCGCTTCCAGCCCTTCTTGAAGAACGAGCCGAAACCGGCGTCGTTGTTCTTTTCGGCAGCGCGGATGTAGCCCTCGTCGAACAGGTGCATCGCTTCGTCGCGGATGACTTCCCAGTTGTCCTTGAGCACATCGAGTTCGGGGAATTTGCTGCGATCCAGATAGGGCCTGGACGGTACGCTGGAGAACAGGTACATCAAGGCGTTATAGGGGGCAAACAGGGCCGAGTGGTTGACGAACTGACGCAGGACCGGCAATCGCGCCCTGCCGCGCAAATGCACGTAAAGAGTACTGCCCATAAACAGCAGCAACAGTGACGCCTTCGCGGCAAGTGAAAAGGTCATCAGCAACTCCTTGATAGTCGACAACTCTGCACAACGCCATTTGCCCGACGTCGCAGCCGGCATGATAAACACTACCGGCCTTGGGAAAAACCCGCATAAATCAACATTCAGTGTTGATGAATATGCAACAAAGCACTTCTAGCACAAGGCTCCTGAACGGGGGCTTACGTGGGTCATTCCCTTTCGCCAGATCAATAAACAAGATCAAAAGATCGCAGCCCGAACCTGCGGCAGCGCCTGCAGGATCTACTGTGCACCCGCCTTCCCGGAAACACCGGATTGGCGCAGCCTGCGATCTTTTGATTCTTCCCTGTTACTGCTGAGTCTCCTGCTCGGTGAACAGATCACTGAACAACATGCTCGACAGGTAGCGCTCGCCGGAGTCGGGCAGGATCACCACGATGGTCTTGCCCTGCATCTCCGGGGTTTCCGCCAGTCGGACCGCTACAGCCATCGCCGCGCCAGAGGAGATCCCGCACAGAATTCCTTCTTCCTGCATCAAACGCAGGGCCATGGCCTTGGACTCTTCGTCGCTGACCAACTCGACCCGATCGACCATCGACAGGTCCAGGTTCTTCGGCACGAAGCCGGCTCCGATACCCTGGATCTTGTGCGGGCTCGGCTTGATCTCCTCCCCGGCCAGCGCCTGACTGATGACCGGCGATGACACCGGCTCCACGGCCACCGAAATGATCGGTTTGCCCTGGGTATTCTTGATATACCGCGAAACCCCGGTAATGGTTCCACCCGTTCCGACGCCCGCCACCAATACATCGACCGCACCATCGGTATCGTTCCAGATTTCCGGGCCGGTGGTTTTCTCGTGAATGGCCGGGTTGGCCGGATTGTCGAACTGTGCGGGCATGAAATAGTTGGACGGGGCGCTGGCAACAATTTCAGCTGCTTTCTCGATCGCACCCTTCATGCCCTTGGCCGGTTCGGTCAAGACCAGCTCGGCACCGAGCGCCTTGAGCACTTTGCGTCGCTCGATGCTCATGGAGGACGGCATGGTCAGCATCAACTTGTAACCACGCGCCGCGGCAACGAACGCGAGGCCGATACCGGTATTGCCCGAGGTCGGCTCGACGATGGTCATGCCTGCTTTGAGTTTGCCGGAGCTTTCGGCGTCCCAGATCATGTTCGCGCCGATCCGGCACTTGACCGAATAACCCGGGTTGCGCCCTTCGGTCTTGGCCAGGATGGTCACGCCGCGCGGGGCGATGCGGTTGATCTGCACCAGCGGCGTATTGCCGATGGAATGGGCGTTGTCAGCGAAAATACGGCTCATGGCTGGGTCCTTGTACAGCATTGAATAAGCCCTCCAAGGTAAGCCTGTTACCTGTGGTCGTCCAGTCAGTCGAACGTCCGGTTACAACAACAGTCAATGGCTTTACATCGCCAGAGATTTGCCATCATGAAACGGAGATACCGTTGGCCGCTGTGGACGCTAGCCGGCCTGGTCGTATTGCTGATTGCCCTGCATTTCGCCCTGCCCTACATGGTGCGCAACTACCTGAACGACAAGCTGGCGGACATGGGCGACTACCGTGGCCAGATCGTCGACGTGGACCTGGCCCTGTGGCGCGGCGCTTATAAAATCAACGGGCTGAAAATCGTCAAGGTCGATGGCAAGGTCCCGGTGCCCTTCGTCAACGCGCCGCTGATCGACCTCGCCGTCAGTTGGCACTCGCTCTGGTACGACCACGCGGTGGTGGCCGAGGTGCAGTTCATCAAGCCCGAAGTGAACTTCGTCGACGGTGGGGCCAACAAGCAAAATTCCCAGACCGGCCAGGGCACCGACTGGCGGGCGCAACTGGGCAAGTTGCTGCCGATCACCCTGAACGAAGTGCGCATCACCGACGGCAAGATCAGCTTTCGAAATTTCAATTCAAAACCGCCGGTCAACATGAATGCCACCCAGGTCGACGCCAGCATCTATAACCTGACCAACGTGGTCGACACCGACGGAAGACGCGACGCTCGCTTCGAAGGCAAGGCGATGTTGCTGGGACATGCACCCTTGGAAACCACCGCAACCTTCGACCCGCTGAGCAATTTCGAAGACTTCGAATTCCGGCTGCGCGCCAGGGGCATCGAACTCAAGCGCATGAACGACTTCGCCTCCGCCTATGGCAAGTTCGATTTCAACGCCGGTCATGGCGATGTGGTGATCGAGGCGCAGGCCAAAAAGGCAAAATTGACGGGTTACATCAAACCGCTGTTGAAGGACGTGGACGTGTTCAATTGGCAGCAGGACGTCGAGAACAAGGACAAAGGAATCTTCCGTTCCATCTGGGAGGCCATCGTCGGCGGCTCCGAAACCGTACTGAAAAACCAGGGCAAGAACCAGTTTGCCACCCGCGTCGAACTGAGCGGCAATGTGCACCGGCAAGATATCAGCGCGTTCCAGGCTTTTTTACAGATTTTACGCAATGGTTTCATCCAGGCGTTCAATGCCCGCTATGAACGGCCGAAGCCGGATGCGGGTTAAGGTTTGCGCGTAACGGTATAGCGACCGGTTTCTTCAGCCGCTCGCGCCGGGTCTCGCTGCTGCAGAAAATCCCAGCCCAGACATGCCAGGGCCAACGACCGCGGCACCGCTTCACGGCCACTGCTGTAGCGGGTGATGCTTCGGGCGCTGACGCCCAGCGCCTCGGCCGCCTGGTTGAGCGGTAACCCGGTGCGAGCGCGCCAATCGATGAAAATCCGGGTGTTTTCGTCCGATGCGTTTTGTGCAAGCGCATCCAGGTAGAGCGTGTCGGCGCCAATCTGGATGTCCAGTTCAGGCCACTCGACACACCAGCCATCGTCGCCCAGGGTTGCACCTTCGAAAGCGCCGGGCTCCAGCAAGGGCTGCAAGCCTGGATAGGCGCGCAGGTCACGACTTAGATCGAGGGTCAGTTGCCGGCCGTCGATAAAGGTCAGTGCGAGGCGATAATCCGGCAATGCCTGCAAGGCCGACAGCCGCGGTCGTTTCATGGGTAACATCGTTTCCAGTCCTCCAGCAATTGCACTTGATGAGCCCTGATCCACTGAAGCGCTTCCTTGATGATCAGCGGCGGCGCCTGGCCCATCATCAGTTCGACGATTTCCAGACTCAGCACCACATCCAGACCGCCACCGGTGAGGTGGACATCGGGCGGCGGATGATCCTTTTCGCGCAACTGGATGCGGTACTTATCGCGAAATCGATATTTAGTAGACATGCGCGGCACGCTATCGCCAAAATGGCGATAGCTCAATACTGGCCTGGCGCCGAGACTGAGTCAAGATGTGACGCCCCATTCAGAGACTGAATAAGCCGTCCGCGTTCACAGTGGACCGGGCGCCGCGTTATAGTCGGGGTACTACACATTATTACGCCCCGCCCTGCCTCGTTCAGGTCGGCGTTAACGTTCGAGGATTAGCAGATGAAGTTCGAAGGCACCCAGGCCTACGTTGCCACCGATGACCTGAAGCTGGCAGTCAACGCCGCCATTACCCTGGAGCGTCCGCTGCTGGTCAAGGGCGAACCGGGCACCGGCAAGACCATGCTCGCCGAGCAACTGGCCGAGTCCTTCGGCGCCAAGCTCATCACCTGGCACATCAAGTCCACCACCAAGGCGCATCAGGGCCTGTACGAGTATGACGCGGTCAGCCGCCTGCGCGATTCGCAACTGGGCACGGAAAGGGTCCACGACGTTCGCAACTACCTGAAAAAGGGCAAGCTCTGGGAGGCTTTCGAGGCCGAAGAGCGGGTGATCCTGCTGATCGACGAGATCGACAAGGCCGACATCGAGTTCCCGAACGACCTGCTGCAAGAACTCGACAAGATGGAGTTCTACGTTTACGAGATCGACGAGACCATCAAGGCCAGGAAACGCCCGATCATCATCATTACTTCCAACAACGAAAAAGAACTGCCGGACGCGTTTCTGCGCCGCTGCTTCTTCCACTACATCGCCTTTCCGGATCGCGTCACGATGCAGCGGATCGTCGACGTGCATTACCCGAACATCAAGAAAGACCTGGTCAGCGAAGCGCTGGATGTGTTCTTCGACGTACGCAAGGTGCCGGGCCTGAAGAAAAAGCCGTCGACCTCCGAACTGGTGGACTGGCTGAAGCTGCTGATGGCCGACAACATCGGCGAAGCGGTGCTGCGCGAGCGCGATCCGACCAAGGCCATCCCACCGCTGGCCGGCGCCCTGGTGAAGAACGAACAGGACGTGCAGTTGCTTGAGCGCCTGGCGTTCATGAGCCGTCGCGGCACTCGCTGATCCCTCTGTTTAACCAGATAGAGGGCGATAGCCATGCTGCTCAACCTGTTCAATGAAATGCGCGCAGCCAAGGTCCCGGTCTCGGTGCGCGAGCTGCTGGACCTGATCAACGCGCTGAAACACCGGGTGACGTTCGCCGACATGGATGAGTTCTATTACCTGTCCCGGGCGATCCTGGTGAAGGACGAAAAGCATTTCGACAAGTTCGACCGCGCGTTCGGTGCCTACTTCAATGGCCTGGAAAAACTCGACGACCACCTCCAGGCCTTGATCCCGGAAGACTGGTTGCGCAAGGAATTCGAACGTTCCCTGAGCGATGAAGAGCGCGCGCAGATCCAGTCCCTCGGCGGCCTGGACAAGTTGATCGAAGAATTCAAGAAACGCCTGGAAGAACAGAAGGAACGCCATGCCGGTGGCAACAAGTGGATCGGCACCGGCGGCACCAGCCCGTTCGGCTCCGGCGGTTTCAACCCCGAGGGCATTCGGGTCGGCGATGCCGGCAAGCGCCAGGGCAAGGCGGTCAAGGTCTGGGATCAGCGCGAGTACAAGAACCTCGACGACTCGGTGGAACTGGGCACGCGCAATATCAAGGTCGCTTTGCGCCGGCTGCGCAAATTCGCGCGCCAGGGTGCGGCGGAAGAGTTGGACATCGATGGCACCATCGACCACACCGCACGCGATGCCGGGCTGCTGAACATCCAGATGCGGCCCGAGCGGCGCAACACCGTCAAGCTGTTGCTGCTGTTCGACATCGGCGGCTCGATGGACGCGCATGTGAAGATCTGCGAGGAATTATTTTCGGCCTGCAAGACCGAGTTCAAGCACCTGGAGTACTTCTACTTCCACAACTTCATTTATGAATCGGTGTGGAAGAACAACATGCGCCGAAGCTCCGAACGCACCTCGACCCAGGATTTGCTGCACAAGTACGGCGCAGACTACAAAGTGATCTTCATTGGCGACGCCGCCATGGCGCCCTACGAAATCACCCAGCCCGGCGGCAGCGTCGAACACTGGAACGAAGAAGCGGGTTATGTGTGGATGCAGCGGTTCAAGGAGAAGTACAAGAAGCTCATCTGGATTAACCCGTATCCGAAAGATACCTGGGGGTATACCTCGTCGACCAATATCGTGCGGGAACTGATTGACGATCAGATGTACCCGTTGACGTTGCGGGGGCTGGAAGAGGCGATGCGGTTTCTTTCCAAATAGAAATGCATTGCCTGCAAGGGCCTCTTCGTCGGAACGCCGCCCGGAGCAAGCCCGCTCCCACATTGGATTTTGTTCGCACACAAATAATGTGTCCGCTGGAGATCAACTGTGGGAGCGGGCTTGCTCGCGAAGCTTTTAGCAGTTGACGAACCGGCGCAGATACTCGACCTGCTCCCGATGCGCCACCTCTTGCACCACCGGCTTCAATCTCACCTTCGATCCGGGCAAACACTGCGCCAGCCGCGCCAACGCCAACGGCGTCAACGCCCCCAACCGCGGATACCCGCCGATGGTCTGCCGATCATTGAGCAACACGATCGGCTGCCCGTCCGGCGGCACCTGGACCGCGCCCAGCGGGATGCCTTCGGAAATCATCGGCTGGCCCTGGTACTCCAACGCCGTTCCCAGCAAGCGAATGCCCATGCGATCGGCACGGCTGTCGAGGGTCCAGCCGCTGTTGAACGCGTCGAACAGACTCTGCCCGCTGAACTCACCGATCTGCGCGCCCAGCACCAGGTCCAGCGGCGTAGCGAGGTCAAGGTCCGGTCGCTGATCGGCAGGCAACTCCCGCAGCAGCATCAGCGAGTTACCGGAATAACTCAACGACCGCCCCTGTGTCAGCGGGCGCCCCATGCCCTCCAGGCCGCCGAGCTGTCGCGCACCACCGTCGACCGACTGCCCAGGACCTCGGGGGCTTCGAATCCCCCCGGGGCCGCCAGATAGGCCCGCGCCCCGAGTAGCGGCTGAGTGAATTGCAGCCGCTGACCTTTGTGCAACCGGAAACTACGCCACGGCGCCAACGCCTCGCCATCGATGTGCGCGCCCAGATCCGCGCCACCCAGGGCGAGCACACACTCCTCCTCGGCCAGCACGCTGAAACCGCCGAGGGTGATCTCGATCACCGGCGCATCCAGCCGGTTACCCAGTAACCAGTTGGCCCACGACATCGATCGCCAATCCAGCGCTCCGCCCTGGGTCACGCCCAGATGCCGCACACCGAAACGGCCAGCGTCCTGCAACAGGCACAACGGTGTACTCGCTTCTATCGATAGACGGCTCATGCCTGCGCCTCCAGTGGTGTGTCGTCACCGCCCAGGTTGATGAATTCGGCATGACTGACGGCTTCAAAGCGTACAGTGTCGCCCGGTTGCATCAGGCTGTAGCCGTCGCGCTCGCGGTCGAACAGTTTGGCCGGGGTCCGGCCGATCAGGTTCCAGCCGCCCGGCGACACCACGGGGTAAGCCGCCGTCTGGCGTTCGGCGATGCCGACACTGCCGGCAGCGACCTTTTTACGCGGAGTGTCCAGGCGCGGTGCCGCCAGCGCTTCCTCCACCAGGCCCATGAAGGCGAACCCCGGCGCGAAACCCAAGGCGAACACCTGATACTCGCGCTCGCTATGGCGGCGGACCACTTCATCGACCGCCAATCCGCTGCGCTGCGCCAACAGGCTCAGCTCCGGACCGACACTCAAGTCATACCAGACCGGCAGCACATGACATTTGCCAGGGGTGCGGGCGTTGGGCGACAGATCGATCAAGGCTTCGGCAATCAACTCCCGAGCCTGGGCCGGACTCAGTGAAGTCAGGTCATAATGCACCATCAACGTCGTATAGGACGGCACCAGGTCGATCAGGTGCCCGGCGAACGCAGTGCGAAGACCTTCGCTGGCCGCGAGTATCCACGGCATGTTCGCTTCGCTGATCGCATCGAACAGACGCACCATCAGGCAGTCCAGCGCCACCACTTCCACGCGCGGCTTCATGATGCGCCCTGCCGATCGAGTGCTTGAAGCTCCCGGGCGAGCCGGTGCTTTCGGAATGAAGGGGGTGTCGGGCGCACTCATGGCAAATCTCCGCGCTGGTTTTTATTAATATTGTTCTGAGCCCCGACGACGCCTATCGTGGGAACCGGATAGCCTGATTTTTGGACGCATGGCCCTGCCGCGTCCAACTAATAAAATCCCGCCCTAGACATAAGAAAACTTTATCCGCGAGCTGCTCCCATGAACCTGAAGTTTCTCGAGACCTTTGTCTGGGTCGCCCGACTCAAGAGTTTTCGCCTGACGGCCGACAAACTCTTCACCACCCAGGCCTCGATTTCCAGCCGCATCGCGGTGCTCGAAGGCGAACTCGGCGTAAAGCTGTTCCTGCGCGATTCCCGCGGCGTGAGCCTGACGCCCGAAGGCCTGAAAGTGCTCGACTATGCCGAGCAGATGATGGACACCATGCAGGCGCTCAAGCAGTCGATCGAGACGCGTTCGTGCAAGGTTGGACGGGTGCGGATCGGCGTGATGGACACGGTGATCCATACCTGGCTGAGCCCGTTGGTGGCACAGATGATGGATCACTATCCGCTGGTGGAAATCGAGCTGGTGGCCGATACGGCGCTCAATCTCTGCGATCAGCTGCAAAAAGGCTTTCTCGACCTGATCCTGCAAACCGACCTGTTGCGCCAGGAAAGTGTCCGCAGCCTGGAGCTGGCCAGCCACCCGATGGGTTGGATCGTTGCCAGTAACTCGATCTACAACCGCGAGTATTGCGACATCGCCGATCTGGCTCGCGAGCGAATTATTACCTACTCGAAAAACTCCCACCCACATCAGGACATCTTGAGCCTGATGCAGGCCAACGGTGTCATGGCACCACGGCTCAACTGCGTGAACTCGGTGTCGGCGATTACCCGCTTGCTCCGGGATGGCTTCGGTATCGGCGCGTTGCCGCCGGTGCTGGTGGCCGAGGAACTGGCGCGAGGGGAACTGACCTTGCTGGCCATCGAGCAACGGCCGCCGAATTTGCAGGTGGTGGTGTCGTGGCGGACCGGGGTGGAGTGGGTCGAGGAGATAGTGGCGTTGTGTCAGCAGGTATTGGACGGGTATGCGCACAAGGTGGGTGAGGATTACATCGTCCTCGCGCGGTGATCACACCCTGTGGCGAGGGAGCTTGCTCCTTCGCCACAGGGATCGCATCGCCCCCCTTACAACCCCCGCACATCCCGGTCTTCGATCGGCCGACTCTGGCGCAGGCGTTTGCCGCCCAGCACCACCCAGTCGATCAGCCGGAACAGGCATTCGATGCCGAAAGACAGCAACAGCGCGCCGCTCATGCCCCAGATCATCGCTTCCGGCGTCAGCAGGATCTGGTAGCTGTAGCCATTCCAGGTTTCCTTGCGAATCTCCGGATCGGCGGCCAGGACCACTTGCAGGAAGCGGATATACCACGGCCCCTGCATCGCCTGGAACTGTTTGTCGAGGGCCTGTTGACGGGTCAACAGGGTGTTCAGGCTGTCGGCATCGCTGCGAAAGATCGGGTCTTCGCTCGCGCGGTAATGGGCCACCAACGCCTGCATGTCACCCTTGAAGAACTGATTGGCAGTCCCCTGAAAACCGCTCAGCCCGGTCTGCGCTTCGATCAGATGGGCTTCGACCCGCTTGGCGTAATCGCTGATGAACCCCGGCACCTGGACACCGATCAACAGGCCTGCCGCAAACAACACCAGCCGTAGATAACTGAGCAACATGGTTGCGTGTCCTTATTCGGTCTTGCCCTGGCTGACGCATTCACCGCGTCGCCACAGGCTCCATTGGCCCGGTTCGTAGCGGGTCCAGGTTTCGTTTTCGGTCAAGGGCTCGGTGGCAATCACCGTGACCACGTCGTTGGGCGTGGTTTCGGCCTGGAAGTCGACGATCACGTCGACATCCTTCAAGCGCGCCGGGCCAAACGGTGCGCGGCGGGTGATCTGCGCCAGTTTGGTCGAGCAGTAGCAGAACAGCCAGTCGCCGTCGCTGAGCAGGCAATTGAACACCCCTTTGCTGCGGTATTCGGCGCACGCGGCCACCAGGTCCGGCAGCAGTTCTTCGACTTCCACCGGTTCCGGGAAGGCGGCACGCACCCGATTGAGCACGTCGCAGAACGCCGCTTCGCTGTCGGTATCGCCGACCGGGCGATAAAAACTGGTGATGGGTTGAAAGTCCGCCAGTTGGCCGTTATGGGCGAAACACCAGTTGCGTCCCCACAACTCGCGCACGAACGGATGGGTGTTGGACAGGCAGACCTTGCCGACGTTGGCCTGGCGGATGTGCCCGATCACCACTTCGCTCTTGATCGGATAGCGTTGCACCAGGTTCGCGACTTCCGATTCGCAGCTCGCCGCCGGGTCCTGGAACAAGCGCAGGCCTCGGCCTTCATAGAAAGCGATGCCCCACCCGTCGCGGTGCGGACCGGTGCGGCCGCCGCGCTGCATCAGCCCGGTGAAGCTGAACACGATATCGGTCGGGACATTGGCGCTCATGCCCAATAACTCACACATGTTCTGACTCTCGATTCAATGCAGGGGCAAGGTTACAACCGCGGTTCGACCCGCAAACGCTGGGGATTGCTCGGCACCGGCGGGCGACCGTAACGATCGTCGCCGGCACCGCCGAAAGGCTGGTCTTCAGGTTCATCGGCCCTGGCCGCGGCCTGGGCGGCGGCAGCCTGCTCCATGCGAGCCTTGGAGCCGCGCTCGATCATGAAACGGATCGCCACGAACACCAGGTAGAGGCCGAACGCGAGCATGCTGTACATCAATAGATCGGAAATCGCCCGCCAGGCGTTGTTGCCGACCTTGAACAACAGGTCCAGGGCCGTGATGGCGATGGCCGGGGCGACCTTTTCCTTCACCGGGTCGATGATGGTCGGGCTGAACAGCAACACGAAAACCAGCAGCCGCAACGGCTCACGCAGCCAGCGCCACATCCAGCGGGTCATGCGCATCCACACTAACAGGCAGCCTAAAGCGGCGAAGGCGTAAAGGCCCCAAGCGATCAGATAGTCGTTCTCGGTCATGGTGTCCATGGCAAGGCAGGCAAAGAGGCGCTTATAGTAACGACTTTTCGCCCATCAGGCTTGTCCCAATACCTGTCTGTAGAGCGCAACCCCTGTGGGAGCGGGCTTGTTCGCGAAGAGGCCAGTCCATTCAACAACTGCGTTGACTGGCACACCGCTTTCGCGAGCAAGTCGAATCGTCGCACCGCCGCTCCCACAGGTTGCGAAGCCCCTTTCCGCACATTGTTCGAGAGCCCTTCATGCCCCTATCCGCCAACGTTTCCAACGCCCCGATCGCCCACAAGGCCGAAGGCGATGACCCGTATGCCTGGCTCCAGGAGCGCGACACCGACGCGGTGCTCGACTACCTGAAAGCGGAAAACCAATATCAAGAGGCGCAAACCGCCGATCAGGCCGGGCTGCGCGAGACCCTGTTCGAAGAGATCAAGGGCCGGATTCTCGAAACCGACCTGTCGCTGCCCTCCCCCTGGGGGCCGTACCTGTATTACACACGCACCACGGCGGGTGACGAATACGCCCGTCACTATCGCTGCCCGCGCCCGGCCGACGACAGCCTGCAGCTCGACGAAAGCCAGGAGCTACTGCTGCTGGACCCGAACGAACTGGCCAAGGGCGGCTTCTTTTCCCTGGGTGCATTCAGCATCAGCCCGGACCACCAACGCCTGGCCTACAGCATCGACTCCACGGGCGATGAGATTTTCACGTTGTTCGTGAAGGAATTGTCCAATGGTCGTGTCAGCGAACTGGAATTCCAGGACTGCGACGGCAGCATGACCTGGGCCAACGACAGCCTGACGCTGTTCTTCGGCGAACTGGACGACACCCACCGCCCGCACAAACTGTACCGCTATCGACTGGATGGCACGGCGGCTGAAGAAGTGTTCCATGAAACCGACGGTCGATTCTTCATGCACTGCTACCGGTCCAGTTCCGAGCAGCAATTGCTGCTGTCCCTGGGCAGCAAGACGACCAGCGAAGTCTGGGTGCTCGACGCGTTCCAGCCGCAGCAAGCCTTTGCCTGCGTAGCGCCGCGGGTTGAAGATCATGAATACGACGTCGACCACGGTGTGCTCGACGGGGTCTGGACCTGGTTCATTCGCACCAATCGCGACGGCATCAACTTTGCCCTGTACACGGCCGTCGATACCGGCGTCGAGCCGACCCTGGCTGACTGGCAGAACCTGATTCCCCACAGCGACACCACGATGATCGACGGCATGAGCCTGAACGCCTCGGCCATGACCCTGAGCCTGCGGGTCGGCGGCTTGCCGGTGATCGAAGTCCATCCGCAAGACCTGCCGAGCTACCGTGTGCAACTGCCGGATGCGGCCTACAGCCTGCACGTGCAGAACAGCCTGGAATTCGTCAGCGACAGGATTCGCCTGCGCTACGAAGCGTTGAACCGTCCGGCGCAAATCCGCCAGCTGGGACTGGCCACCGGCGAGCAGCAAGTCCTCAAGCAAACCCCGGTACTGGGCCCGTTCGATGCCGATGCCTACGTCAGCCAGCGTCTGTGGGCGACGGCACCCGACGGTACGCAAGTGCCGATCAGCCTCGTCGTCAAACGCGAAGCCCTCGGTAAGCCGACGCCCCTTTATCTGTACGGCTACGGCGCGTATGGCGAAAGCCTCGACCCGTGGTTCTCCCATGCGCGCCTGAGCCTGCTGGACCGCGGCGTGGCGTTTGCCATCGCTCACGTGCGTGGCGGCGGTGAATTGGGTGAAGCCTGGTATCGCGCCGGCAAGCAGGAGCACAAGCACAACACCTTCAGCGACTTCATCGCCTGCGCCGAGCATTTGATCGACAACGGCTTCACCACATCAAGGCAACTGGCGATCAGCGGCGGTAGCGCTGGTGGGTTGCTGATCGGCGCCGTCCTCAACACGCGGCCGGAGTTGTTCGGCGCAGCGATTGCCGAAGTGCCGTTCGTCGACGTGCTCAACACCATGCTCGACCCGGACCTGCCGTTGACCGTGACCGAGTACGACGAGTGGGGCAATCCGCAGGAACCGGACGTTTATGAGCGGATCAAGGCTTATGCCCCGTACGAAAACGTCACCGCGCAGGCTTATCCGGCGACGTTGGTGATTGCCGGCTACAACGACAGTCGCGTGCAGTATTGGGAAGCGGCCAAGTGGGTGGCCAAGTTGCGTGCGACCAAAACCGACAACAATCCCCTGTTGCTCAAGACCGAATTGGGCGCCGGGCACGGCGGGATGAGCGGGCGGTACCAGGGATTGCGTGATGTAGCGCTCGAATATGCATTTGTGTTCAAAGTGCTGGGTATTGCCTGAGAAACCTGGGCCGACGGCCGATCGTCTTCGCCTTAACCGCCCGGCGACTTGATCTTCGTGCCGTTCTGCTCAAGCCCCGGCAACGTCTGGTCCTTGGGCGGGCTGGGCATTTCGATCGGCGGCAACAACGGCGGCCCGCCACTGCCGGACCCGGCCTTGGGCACGCTGATCGGGGTGATTTGCGGGTATGGCGTCGGCGTCGCGGTGCCCGGCGACCCGGGCAATGGCCCGGGGCTGGTGGGAATGGTGGGTTGTTCCTGGGCCTGCACTGCAGTTATCGAGAGCGCGGCCAGGGCAATGACCGTTAGAATGGTGCGCTTCATCAATGGCTCCGTTGGCCTTGTAGTCTGTTTGCAGGCTACTCCCAACCGCCGCTGTTTGCCTGCCCCTGATTGCCGATTTTCCATCAAGAGTGCCCCAATGAAACGTTTCGTTCTGCTCGACACCACCCCGATTCCTGAAAATGGCGGTGCCTTGTGCCTGTTCGAATACGGCGAGGACTTTGTCATCAAGATCCAGGGGGGCGATGGCGGGCAGTTGATGAACACACGCATGCACGGTTCCGAAGACGCCCTGGCCGAGATCCCGTGCCGCAAGGTGGCCGGCCGGCCGAACTCGCGGGTGTTGATCGGTGGCCTGGGCATGGGCTTCACCCTCGCCTCGGCCCTCAAGCATCTGGGCAAGACCGCTGAAGTGGTGGTCGCCGAACTGGTGCCCGGCGTCGTCGAATGGAACCGTGGGCCGCTGGGCGAGAAAGCCGGCAATCCGCTGCTCGATCCGCGCACGGTGATCCGCATGGAAGACGTGGCCAAGGTGCTGCAAGCCGAGCCACAGGGCTTCGATGCGATCATGCTCGACCGTCGACAACGGCCCCGAAGGCCTGACCCAGAAGGCCAACAGTTGGCTCTATTCCGCTGGAGGCCTGAGCGCCTGCGCCAAGGCCCTGCGCCCCAAAGGCGTGCTGGCGGTGTGGTCGGCCAGCGCTGACCGGCAGTTTTCCGACAAGCTGAAAAAGGCCGGTTTCAAGGCCGAGGAAGTGCAAGTCTTCGCCCATGGCAACAAAGGCACCCGCCACACCATCTGGATTGCCGAGAAGCTCAAGGCCTGAGCTAAACTGACCTCATAACCGTCATTAGTCTTTTTACAAAGGTGAACCCATGAGTTCGTCCACCCCAACCAATACATCGAAGCTGGACCGCATCCTCGCCGACAACCAGCGCGACAAGGAAATGGGTTACCGCGACAAGGCCCTGAAGATGTACCCGCACGTGTGCGGCCGCTGCGCCCGCGAGTTCTCTGGCAAGCGCCTGAGCGAACTGACCGTGCACCACCGCGACCACAACCACGACAACAATCCGCAGGACGGCTCGAACTGGGAATTGTTGTGCCTGTATTGCCACGACAATGAACACTCGCGATACACCGACCAGCAGTACTTTGGTGAAGGCTCGCTGAGCTCGCCGAAGATCGCCAAGGCGACGCATAACCCGTTTGCGGCGTTGGCCGGCTTGATGAAGAAAGACGAATAATCTTCAGCGCCTGAGCTGGCCTCTTCGCGAGCAAGCCCGCTCCCACATTGATCCGTGGTGACCACACTTATGATGTTCGCCGCAGATCCAGTGGGGGAGCGGGCTTGCTCGCGAAGGCAATCTCCTCGCCACCACAAGTCCCCAAACCGGACACCCCTCCCCCAATCCCCGTATAATCGCGCTTTTTCCCCGAAGGCACCCCGCTCGTGGCAGACAAACGGTACAGCTGCATTGGTTTGTATAACCCTAAATCACCGGAAAACGTCGGCTCGGTGATGCGCGCCGCCGGCTGTTATGGCGCCGCGTCGGTGTTCTACACCGGCAAGCGTTATGAACGCGCCGCAGACTTCGTCACCGACACCAAGCGCGTGCACTACGACATTCCGCTGATCGGCATCGACGACCTGAAGAAAATCCTGCCCCTGGGCTGCGTCCCGGTCGCGGTGGAACTGGTCGAAGGCGCCCGTTCGCTGCCCGAATACACCCACCCGGATCGCGCGCTGTACATCTTCGGCCCGGAAGACGGCTCGCTGGATCAAGAGATCCGCGACTGGTGCGAAGACGTGGTGTACATCCCGACTACCGGCTGCATGAACCTGGCGGCCACCGTCAATGTCGTGCTGTACGACCGCATGGCCAAGGGCCTGAACACCCGCTCGGGGCCGAAATTCCGCTGAATTGCTGTACATCCGATGGAACAAGCCGCCCGCCTCGGCAGTCAGCTTAATTATCTATTCTTGCAGCAGCCCATCCAGCCAGGAGACAGATCATGAGCGAACTCACACGCGTAGAACGCATCGAGTCCACCCCGTTCCAGACCCATTCCGACCATAACGTTCAGGGCTGGGAGCGCATCGGCTCCGTGGCCGGTGGCGTGGTGATGGTCAGCAAGGGCCTGCGTCGCGGCGGTGTGTTCGGGTTGATTCAAGTGGCGATCGGCGGCGTGGCGCTGGCTCGCGGGATTACCGGGCACAGTTCGGTCAAGAGCCTGTTGGAGAAAAGCCGCCAGGACATGAATAACGTGCGGGCGAAGATCGAGCGGGCCGGGGAAGAGTTGGGGCGGTTGAAGGCGAATGCCGACGCGGCGACCAAGACGGCTACCGTGACCGGGAATGATTCGTTGAAGTCGCCTAAGACCGGGGTTTGATCCGGGATTTGATCCGGGATTTGATCCCGGATGTGATCCCGGATTTGATCCCGGATTTGTAGTGGGGCTTATGGCCTCTTCGCTGGCAAGCCAGCTCCTACAGGTGATGTGTGCGGTTCACGAATCACTGTAGGAGCTGGCTTGCCAGCGAAGGCGATATTACTGAAGCAACTCGGTATCAAGAACCTTGGAAGACTCGCCAATCACGCTCTCGGCGAGCTGAACGAATTCCTTGGTGTCCACACCCTCCAGACGCATCGCCCCACGCAACACATCATCCAACGAACGCTTGTTGCGGGTCTTCAGGCGAATTTCGCGATCCAGCTCCTGCAGCAACAACACCGCCTTCGAAACCTGTGCCGGGCTCATTTGCTCACCGCGCAACGTCGTGACTTTCTGGCCGTCCTTGACCAACTTGCGGTGCAAACTCTCGTAGCGCTCATCACTCATGCCACCCGCCCGGCGCACCAGTTCGATGGCGTAATACTCGGCAAAGCCTTCACTGATCCAGTCACTGCGCTGCCGGTCGTTGATCCGGCCGAATACCTGGGCCAATTCACGCACCACCGCGCTGCTGCCGCTTTCGCTGACCAGCGGCAAACGTGTGTTCAGGTAAATCGATTCGTGCGCCGCCAGGCTGCCGCGCCACATCGGGTCATTGGCACCGACGATCAGCAGCTTGGTGGGATGACGCGGGAACACTGCCTGCACTTGCGGCCAGACAAAAGTCAGCAACGTCAGCACGTCCATGCGACGCATGCCCTGGCCTCGGGGCGAAGCGACGGTGACTTCGGTTTCCCCCAATCGCGTGCGTCGGCTGCCAAGGTGGCCGGCGAGCATCCAGCCCGTGGGCCGGTCGAACAATCGGGAGACGTTATCGATGCGAAAGGTGTTCTTGCCGATCCGCGGCCAGGCGGTTTCGACGCTTTTCCAGCCGCTGGGCAACTCGAATTCAAGGCGTGAAACCAGCTCGATGCCATCCTGTTGATCGAGCCGGGCAGCCGGCACCAGATCGTCGCCGCGCATCAACGCCCAGGTCGGGGTCATGCGAGTGTCGAAGCTGCCGCTCTTGCGGCCATGGCTGATGCGCACGCGGTAGGTCAGGCTGGCCTTGTCGGCGGACGGAAGCCAGACACCGCGCATCGGCTTGCCGGGCGTCAGTTGCCATTGGCCGTCGGCCTTGAAATCGCTGTAGTGGCTGCCATCGCCCAGGTCGAAATCCAGACTGCGCACTGCCGAGCCTTGAGCCAGGGTCAGGCGGACTTCGGCCTGATCGCTTTGCGGCAACAGGCGCACGTGATAATCCAGATCGACCTTCTTCGCCGCCCACACCGGCAAACCCAGGGCCAACAGCCCAACGACCAACGCCAGCCGCAATCCTACAGCCATACACACTCCTTGGAGAAAACCTCAACCCGCCCGGAAAATCAGATGGTCTTCCCAATCCTCTTCGGCCACGCTGCCTTCGGCGAGCATGCGCCCGGATTGTGAAATTCGCTCGTGGTGCACGGCGTCGCGATCACCGCACACCAGGTGATGCCAGAGCGGCAGGTCCTTGCCCTCGCTGACCAGTCGATAACCGCAGGTCGGTGGCAGCCATTTGAACGTGTCGGCCTTGCCTGGCGTGAGCTGGATGCAGTCCGGCACGAAGTCGCGACGGTTGGGGTAATCGGTGCACTGGCAGGTTTTCAGGTCCAGCAGTTTGCAGGCAATGCGCGTGTAATAGACCGAGTTGTCTTCTTCATCTTCGAGCTTTTGCAGGCAGCACAGGCCGCAGCCGTCGCACAGCGATTCCCATTCCTGCGGATCGAGTTGATCGAGGGTTTTGCGCATCCAGAACGGTTCGACTTTAGCGGCCATGGTTCAACATCGACATCAGGTGGTGAAAAGGCCGCCAGTCTAGTGCCAAGGCCCTTGCGGGCCAAGCATTGGCGACTGCCGGTCGACAGGGCTTGTCAGTTTTTGCGCCGCGAAGTAGCTTTGCCAGTCGCCAGGAGCCAGACCCGCGTGCCATTAACGCTCGACCGCGTTGCATTCCGGCGAACTGCCCAGGCTCAAGAAAAACCTCAACGCTCAGCTCAACTGCGGCCGCAGGTTTCAGACGACCCTCACCTTCAACCGTAGCAAGGAACCTCTTGATGAGCGCTAATCCTCGCGTTGCCGACCACGCCATTCACCCTCAATTCACCGATCGTTGGTCGCCCCGCGCCTTCACCGGCGAAACCATTCCTGTCGAGACCCTGCTGAGCTTCTTCGAAGCCGCACGCTGGGCGCCATCGGCCTACAACTCGCAACCCTGGCGGTTCCTCTACGCGCGTCGCGACACGCCAAACTGGGAGCGTTACCTGGGCTTGCTGAACGAGTTCAACCGCAGCTGGGCACAACACGCCTCGGCGCTGGTGATCGTAATCTCGAAAACCACCTTCGTCGCGCCTGGCGCCACCGAAGAAACCCCGGCCCTGTGGCACACCTTCGACACCGGTTCGGCCTGGGGCCATCTGGCGCTGCAAGCGAGCATCAGCGGCTGGCACACCCACGGCATGGCCGGCTTCGATCAGGAACTGACCCGCAAGGTGCTGAATATTCCTGAGGGCTACGCCCTGCATGCGGCCGTGGCGATCGGCAAGTTGGGCGACAAGGCGAGCCTGGCGGAGTACCTGCAAGCGCGTGAAGCGCCGAGCCCGCGTCGTCCGTTGAACGAATTGGCGGCCGAAGGCGATTTCACCCTCTAAACCACACCGCCGCCCCCCTGTAGGAGCTGGCTTGCCAGCGAAGACGGCCTCAAGCCTTGCAGCGGCCATGAAAACGCCCTCGCCGGCAAGCCTGACTCCTACAGGTTCAGCTTGCCAGTGAAGGCGGGCTCAAGCCATGCAGCGGCCATACAACGCCTTCGCCGGCAAGCCGGCTCCTACAGGTTCATGGTGGTCTCAATACCCGCGATTGAAATCCACTTCCCCGCGCAACGCCTCGCCCGCCTCATACGCCCGCAGGTTCTCGACAAACAGCTTGACCATCATCGATGGCGAGGTCGGCGCCGAACTGTGCCCGGTCAACAGCAAGCCCCAGGCGGTCCAGAACGGGTGACGTTGCGGCAGCGGCTCCTGACGGCAGACATCGATCACGGCGCCTGACAGATGCCCTTCCTTCAAGGCTGCCACCAGATCCGCATCGACCACTGCCACCCCACGTCCGACATTGATGAACAAGCCGGTCGGCTTGAACTGCTTGAACAGCGCCGCGTCGTACAGGTCATGGGTACTGGGCGTGTTCGGCAACAGGTTGATCACGTAATCCACTTCACCGACCAGACGCGGCAAATCAGCCAACGCGCCTACTTCGACAAACGGCGCCTGCTCGCGGGCCTCGCTGGCGATGCCATACAACACCACGCCAAACGGCAGCAGGAACTGCGCCACGGTCTGGCCAATGTCACCGGTGCCGACGATCAACACCTTGCGCCCTGCCAGACTGTGCCCCTGGCGGCTGTCCCACTTGCGCTCGACCTGGCTGACCAGTCGCGGCAGCACTTCGCGCTCGTGGCCGAGCATGTAGGTGAGCACGTATTCGGCCATGACCTGGCCAAAAATCCCCACCGCCCGGGTCAGGCGATAATGCCGTGGCAAGCCGTCGGCCAACAGCGGCGTAATGCCGGCCCAGGTCGATTGCAGCCATTGCGGCTGGTGGCCCTGGCGCAGCAGGGTCGCCAGCAAATCCGGCTGGCCCAGCCAGATCGGACAATCGGCGGCCTGGCTGGCCAGTTCGGCGGAATCGCCGCTGGTCAGCACGTCCAGGTCGGGCGCTGCCTGACGCAGCAGTTGGGCGTACACAGGGTGCTCGTGTTCAGCAATCAGAACGCGCATGGTTCAAACCTTTCGAAAACAGTGCAGACGACCGCCGATGAAGTAACGCTCCATCGCCCTGGCCATCGCCAAATTCAATTCCAGTGATTCAAGAGAAGGCTCTTCACGAAAAGCCTGGATGCTCTGCCGATCACATCGGGTCATTGCGTCGCAGCAACTCTTCCGGCAAATGTTCGATGTATTCGTCCTCGGCCGGCGGCATTTGCAGGTGATAGCCCTGCTTTTCGAGGTTTTCCAGGACCTGGGTGATGTCTTCGCGCGACAGTTTGCGCTCGGGACTCAGCACCAGGTCGAAGGCGTGATGCGGTTTGCCGAAGGCGGCCATCAGGCTTTCCGGGACGCGTTCCAGTGCATCGCTTTTGAGCACGTAGAGGTACATCTCGTTTTTCTTCAGGCTTCGGTAGATGGAGCAAATACGTTTCAAGGCTGTTCTCCGGCGGTGGCCAGGCTGTCGAGCAGCGCCTGGCCCATCAATTCGCGGCGCCAGCCACGCAGCGAATCAGGCAGTAGGTAAGGACCATTGGGGAAACCGCTCTTGAGCAGGGCTTCCAGGGTTTTCTTGCGCAGCATCAGTTCCGGCGCGATGTTCAGGCGCTCGGCTTCGGCCTGGCCGATCGCCCGCAGCTGTTTGACCAACGCGGCGGCTTCCACCGGCAACGGCTCCGGCACGGCAGGCGGCCATTGATCCGGTGACACACTGCCAGAGCGCTTGATCAGATCAAGCAGGAATTCGCCGTCCTGACGCACGGTACGCGGGTGCATGTCTTCGATTTTCGCCAGTGCGCCGAGATTGTCCGGCTGCGTCCGCGCCAGCGGCCACAGGGAATGCTCACGGACAATGCGATTGCGCGGCAGATCGCGGGCGCGCGCCTCGCGCTCGCGCCAGGCGCAGAGTTCACGCAATACGGCGAGTTGGGCACGGGACAGCTTCCAGGCCAGCTTGGCGTCGCGATAGACCTCGTACGGGTCGATCTCGCGGCGCAGGTTCGCCACCAGTTCGGCACCGTCTTCCAGGACCCAGGCGTACTTGTCGTCAGAAAGCTTCGGGCGCAACTGTACGAAAACTTCCGCCAGGTGCACGGCATCTTCGGCGGCGTAGCTGATCTGGGTGTCGGAAAGCGGGCGTTGCAGCCAGTCGGAACGAGTCTCGCCCTTGGGCAGGTCGATGCCGAGCACTTCCTGCACCAGCCGCGAATAACCCATGGAGAAACCCAGGTTCAGGTAAGCGGCGGCCAGTTGGGTGTCGAACAATGGCGCCGGCAGGCTGCCGGTCAGGCGCAGCAGGACTTCGAGGTCTTCGCTGCAGGCATGCAGGACTTTGACCACGGCCGGGTTTTCCAGCAACGCGGCCAGCGGCTGCCAGTTGTCGATGGTCAGCGGGTCAATCAGGTAAGCGCGTACGCCATCGCCGATCTGCAGCAGGCCCGCGATCGGATAAAAGGTGTCGACCCGCATGAATTCGGTGTCGAGGGCAACGAACGGCAGCTGCTGCCACTCGGCACAAAACCGACCGAGGCTATCGTTGTCGCGAATCCAGTGAATATCGATGGCCACACGGCTCTCCCTTGAAGAATGGCGCGCAGTATATATCGCCTCAGGCGATTTCCACGCATCCACTGAACAAGAGCTTTAGCGAAAATACCTGCCAATTAGCAAGAATTGTCTGACAAAGGGAGGTTATCTGGTCTTACGCAACACATAGACCCGCATCCGGGCGCAACCGGGCAGGAAATCCTGATGGCTGAGCAGACGTAATCCCGCCTGCCTGAATTCGGCTTCAACCTCGGCCTTGCCCGGCAGTTGCCGGGGCTGTGCGCCCTCTGCACCGGGACGCTGCAGTTTGAAATGCGCATCAATTCGTACCGCCACTATCACGGTATCGCGGCTGACCCGGTGGAACTCCTTGAGCATGGCCAACCGATGCTCGGAACCGTCGATGTGTTGAAACAGTTGCATGCAAAAAATGCAATCGACCGCGTTCGCCGACAAATCGATGGTGAAGGCTGAGCTCTGAAAGGTCTTGATTCGCTCAAGCAGGTGCTGCGGATGGTGGGTCTGGGCGTGATTGAGCATTTCCTGGGAGGGATCGGACGCGAGGATCACCCGGTTTGCATGCTCGGCCAACACCGGCCAGAAGCGCCCGGCACCGCAGGCTACATCGAGGATCAGGCCCGGCTCGCCAGCCACCTTGAGTGCGCTGCGCACCAACTGCTCGTCGCGCCAGAACGTCAATCGCCGCCCCAGGCCCCGCGGTCGCGACTGAAGGCAGTCGCGGGCATGTTCCCGGTCGTAGCGCCGGGTGAACTCCAGTTCAATGGCGGAGGGGGGTTGCGCGGACATGTGCAATGACTCTTGTAGGAATATGAACCCGCCGCAGCTTAGCGGCGAGCGCGTGAAAAAAAGGTCGAAGCCTTCATTCTTTGGCCAGCACACCGTCGATCACGGCACCGCGGCATCCGGCGAACATATCCAGATCCTGGTTGTAGACCTTGCTCTTGACCTCCAGCAGACCGAGCATCGAATGGAACAGGTTGTCCTGGCTCAAGGGCTGCTGACGGCTCAGCTGCAGGCAGTGGGTGTCCACCGAGAACGATTTTTGATAGGTGTCGGAGAACCAGGCCAGCATTGCGACATGCTTCTGTTGTTCCGGCGCCAGCAGGTAAGGCGTGCCATGAAGGAACAGGTTGTATTCGCCCAGGGACTCGCCGTGATCCGACAGGTACAGCATCGCGGTATCGACTTTGTCCTGATTGCTGCGCAACAGATCGATCAGGGTCGACAGCACGTGGTCGGTGTACACCAGGGTGTTGTCGTAACCGTTGACGATACTTTCGCGACTGCAATTGTTCAGCGCGTTGCTGTCGCAGACCGGGGTGAAGCGTTCGTACTCTTTCGGGTAGCGCTTGAAATACTCCGGACCGTGACTGCCCATCTGATGCAATACCAGGACCGTATCCTTATCCAGGGTATCGATGAAGTGCTGCAGGCCCTGCAGCAGAATTTCATCACGGCATTCACTGTTGGCGCACAGTACCGGGTCCTTGAGGTTGCTGACGTCCTGGAGGGTGACCCGATCGCAGGTGCCTTTGCAGCCCGATTGGTTATCGCGCCAGATCACGTCAAGACCGGCGCGCTTGAGTACGTCCAGCAAGCTCTCTTCGTTTTTCGCCTGGCTGGCGTTGTAATCCTTGCGGCCCATGTTGGAAAACATGCACGGCACCGACACGGCTGTTTCCGTGCCGCAGGAATGCACATCGGTAAAGGCGATCAGGCCGGCTTCTTTATCCAGTTTTGGCGTGGTATCGCGGTCATAGCCGAGGATGCCGAAATTTTCGGCCCGGGCGCTTTCGCCCACCACCAGTACGGTCAAGGATTTACGGGCATGGGTTTGCCAGGCCGGGGTTCTCTCGGCGTCTTCACCGACTTTGACAAAAGGTTGCTGCGCGGAAACCACTTGTTCACGCAAGTAGCTGGCCGAGGCACCGATGTAGTTACTCGGCACCACCATCAAACGCAACTCATGGTGATTGCGAAACAACGAAGACAAGCCCTGGTAGTTGATCAAGGCAACGCCGCCCAAGACCGCGACTGAAGCGGCACACACCAGCGCTTTACTTAACAGTTCGCGGTGCCAGCGGCGATAACTGATCGGTGTCTTCCATAACAACCACGACGGAAGAATGCCCAGCAACAGAATATAAACAAGTAGTTTTATCGAGAGTAAGTCGCGTACTTCCGTCGCATTGGTCTGTGCAAAGTTGCGCAGCATGCCAATGTCGATCATCACGCCATATTGACTCATGAAGTAAGCCACGCCGGCACTGACCATGAAGATCAGCGTCAGCAGCGGTTTCATCACGCCCCGGAACGCCAGCAAGGTCAGCACGAGGTTAAACGCGGCGAGGATCATCAGCCCGAACGCCACGCGTATGAGCAGGCCTTTGCCGTCAGACGCGGTGATTGCAAACAGGTGTTGCCAGAGCACCAGATTGAACGCCGTCAATAACAAGGCGCTGGCAATCAGTGTCACCCACTCGGGGCGCACGGCTTTAATCTTCAACATGATGATTGGCTGTTCCTGAAAAGAAGTGCCGTCGGCAAATGTGAAAATTTCATTTACCGCGACAACACAAATTTTAAGCAGGCAACCATCAATTTTTTGTGAAAAAGAAGCCAACGATTAGTTGGCTTCGGGGATTAGCGCTTAACTTTTAACTTATTTGAGAATAGTTCAGGTTCTGTTCAGGCTTGATGCAAATACCAGCGCCAGTCCTGCTCACCGACTTCCCCCATGAATTGTCGGTATTCGGCACGTTTCACCGCCAGATAAACCCCAAGAAACTCGGCGCCGAACGCCTCCCGCGCCCAGCTCGAACCTTCCAGCGCCCGCAACGTCGTCAGCCAGTCCGTCGGCAACAGTTTCGTCGCCTGGGCGTAACCATTGCCCTCCACCGGTGCGCCTGGGTCGAGTTGCTCGCGAATGCCGCGATGGATACCCGCCAGGATCGCCGCCGCCGCCAGATACGGGTTGGCGTCGGCGCCACAGATACGATGCTCGATATGCCGCGAGAACGCCGGCCCGCCGGGCACACGCAAACTCACGGTGCGATTGTCCACGCCCCAGGTCACCGCCAGCGGCGCGTAGCTGTTGGTCTGGAAACGGCGGTACGAGTTGGCGTTGGGACAGAACAGCAACAACGAATCGAGCAACGTGCCGAGCATCCCTGCGACTGCCTGTTTCAGCAGCGGGGTGCCATCCGGGGCTTCGCTGGCGAACAGGTTGTTGCCGTCCTTGTCCGCCAGGCTGACGTGCATGTGCATCCCCGTGCCCGCCAGGTCATCGAAGGGTTTGGCCATGAAGCATGCCGTCATCCCGTGCTTGTGTGCCACGCCCTTGACCAGCCTTTTGTAACGCACCGCTTCGTCCATCGCCTGCAAGGCGTCAGTGCGGTGTTCGAGGGTGATCTCCACCTGCCCCGGCGCGTATTCGGAAATCGCCGTGCGCGCCGGAATGCCCTGGAGTTTGCAGGCGCTGTAGAGGTCGGCCAGGAACGGTTCGATCTGCTCCAGCTCACGCAAGCCGTAGACCTGGGTCCCACGCGGCCTCCCGCCATCGACATCCCGCGCCGGCTGCGGCCGTCCGTTGCTGTCGCGCTGCTGATCCAGCAGGTAGAACTCCAGCTCCGCCGCCATGACCGGGTAATAGCCGTCGGCCTGCAAACCTTCGATGACTTTCGCCAGCAGATGCCGTGGATCGGCAATGGTCGCGGGCATGCCCTCTTTCGGGTGCATGCTGACCTGCACCGCCGCGGTCGGAATCAATCGCCATGGCATGCGCGTCAGACTGCCGCTGATCGGGTAGGCCCGGCAATCGATATCACCGACGTCCCAGACCAGCCCGGAATTTTCCACGTCATCACCGTTGATGGTCAGGCCGAGGATGGTGCTCGGCAAAGGCCGCCCGCTTTCATACACCGCCAGCAACTCATCGCGGTGCAGCAACTTGCCCCGGGGTACGCCGTTGTTGTCGAGGATGAACAACTCGAACATCTCGATATCCGGGTTCTGCTCGAGGAAGGTCAAGGCTTCTTGTGTGGAGGCGAAGGAGGTCGTGGCACAACTCATGGGCATTCTCTTGTATTCGCGTCAGGCAAACGCACAGGCGCTGCCGATTTGATCCCGGCGCACAGCACGGGACCTGTAGGAACAATCAACGGAAAAGGCAGGAGTCCGGCGGGCGCGCGTGACGACAGTGCCACAGCGCCCAAAAGGCGAGTTCGGAAGGGAGTGCGACCGGACTATCGTCCATAGAGAAGACCGCGGTAAACAGATGAGCGGCAGCGTCACACGGGTGGTCAAGTCGTTAAATCGGGATTTGAAGAACTTTGGGTGTGGGTTGGCTAAACATTCACAGTCCCTGTAGGAGCGAGCTTGCTCGCGATGGTCTTTAACGATAACGCGTGCTTACTAGCTAAACGCGGCGCTCTTAACGTCCATCGCGAGCAAGCTCGCTCCTACAGGGTGCTGTGTTCCGACAGTAATATTTAATTTCTAGATACCACCCCGGACATTTTGATTTGCGGCCTCCACCCCTCCAGCGCCTAATCGGCTCCTTGTCATACAAGGTCCGATTGATGGAAAACGTCCGCGCAACCTCCCGCCCTGCCCTCTGGCTGATGGCCGGCATCATTCTCGTAGCCCTGAACCTGCGCCCCTCCATGGCCGCCGTCGGTCCTTTGTTATCCGCCATTCGCGGCGACATCGCGCTGAGTTTCAGCCTGGCCTCGCTGCTGACCATGCTGCCAGTGATGGCGATGGGGCTGGCGATGTTCTTCGGTCTCCGGGTCAGCCAACGACTCGGGGAACAACGTACCGTGGTGCTCTCGTTGCTGATTATCGGCATCGCCACCGTGTCGCGCCTGTTCCTCGATTCGGCGGTCGAACTGATCCTCAGCGCCGTGCTGGCCGGTATCGGTATCGCGCTGATCCAGGCCGTGATGCCGGCGCTGATCAAATCCCGCTTCAGCGATAACGTATCCGTGTGCATGGGCCTCTACGTCACCTCGATCATGGGCGGCGCCGCCATCGCCGCGTCTTTCGCCCCCCTTGTGATGGCGCGGACCGGCAGTTGGCGCGTGGGCCTGGCGATCTGGGCGGCGCTGGCGCTGGTGGCGTTGCTGGTCTGGGGCGGCCGGCGCTCAGGGATGCCGACGCCGGTTTCGGCGTCATCACCTGACGCATCCTTCTTCGGCAATTCCCGCGCCTGGTTGCTGGCGCTGTTCTTTGGCCTCGGAACAGCGTCCTACACCTGTGTGCTGGCCTGGCTGGCGCCGTACTACGTGGAAAAGGGCTGGAGCGAACAGAACGCCGGGTTGCTCCTGGGTTTCCTGACCGCCATGGAAGTGTTGTCCGGCCTGTTGACGCCGGCCATCGCCAACCGCAGCCGCGACCGACGCCTGGTGCTGGTGGTGTTGCTGGCACTGATCATGGCCGGGTTCTGCGGGCTGATTCTCGGCCCGCAACACCTGAGCCTGTTATGGCCGTGCCTGTTGGGGCTGGGCATCGGCGGGCTGTTTCCGATGAGCCTGATCGTGTCGCTGGATCACCTGGACAACCCCCGGCGAGCCGGTGGACTGACCGCCTTCGTACAAGGCATCGGCTACCTGATCGCCGGTCTCTCGCCGCTGTTGGCCGGGATGATCCGCGATCAACTCGGCAGCTTCGAGTGGGCCTGGTGGTCACTGACCGGCGTCACGGCGCTGATGATCCTGATGGTCTTGCGCTTCGATCCACGGCACTACGCCAGACACATCAGCTAATCTGGAACGGGCGATCGGGGTCATGCATTGGCACGCGACCACTGTCCATGCCCAGGCGCCGCGCAATGCTTGCCGCCTTGCAAAAGCTCAAGGCTTATGGCAACCGCCTCACAACTATCAGCGAAACTTCCCACAAGGCATTTTCCTGACACCATCGTTCCGCTAGGATCTTGCGCACACGTTTGCGCATGTTCAGCGCAAGGAACGCAGCGAGATGGAATGGATGCTGAACAGCAATTTGCTTAGAAAGCTCGACATGCAAGACCTCATGGTGTTTGTCGCCGTGTACGAGCAAAGCAGCGTCACCAGTGTCGCCGAGACACTCTGCGTCAGCCAGTCCACCGTGAGCTATTGCCTGAAAAAGCTGCGCACCAGTTTCGAAGATGAGCTGTTCATCAATACCCGCGCCGGCATGCGCCCCACCGGCAAAGCCAGCACCATGTACTCCCACGTGCTGAAAATCCTCGAAAGCATCAACCTGTGTCACGCCGGCGCCCAGACGTTCGACCCGACCTTGCAGTCCATCACGTTCAACATCTGTGCCCCGGAGTACTTCGAGCAACTGATCCTGCCGCGCCTGCTGAAACGCTTGGATTTCGCCGGCCTGCCGGTGATGATCAACATGCACAAGCTCGAAACCGACATCCCGACCGAGGCACTGCGCGATGGCAGCCTGGACCTGGTGATTTGCTTCGGCCCCCACTTCCATCGCAGCCACAGCGACCTCAACTCCCGGGTATTGCTGGAGGATGACCTGGTCTGTGTCTTCGATAAGCGCGCCCCACCGCTGGAGCTGCCGCTAAGCCTGCAAGCCTACGTCGCCCGCCGGCATGTGTTTCCGACACCCTGGACGTCCAACACCAACATGGTCGATGGCTGGCTGGCGCAGCAGGCGCAAAAACGGCAAATCGTCGCCCGCGCCAATAGCTACAGTGCGGCGCTGAAACTGATCACCGGCACCGACTTCATCGTGACCCTGCCCCGACGCATCCAGCCATTGCTGGCCAGCGAGGCGATCTTCAAGCATTGCGAAGCGCCCGTCGGCTTGCCGGGGTTCACCCTCGATATGCAGTGGAGCCAAAGTGCTGACCAGGACAGCGCCAATACCTGGTTGCGCAAGCAAGTGACCCAGGCCTGCATCGAGCAGGAAAAGGCCTGAGACTCAGTGACCAATGGCAATCTTGGTGTAGGACTCACGATCGATGTCGAGAATTTCCACGGCCAGCTGGACTTCAATGCCCGTTGGCCATTGACACAGGTCCTGCACCACCGCCAGCAGGCTGTCCGACAACTGCTTCTTGATCTGCCCTGAGCGACCACTCAATAACGCCAGCTTCACATGCACGAACGCCCGCTCAGTCAATGCAGTACCGACCTTGAACGTCTCGACCTTTACCGCCCGGCTCTTGATGTCGAATTCGGCAGCGAACTGACCGGAAGCCACCAGCGCATTGTTGAGCCGGATCAATGCCACGTCGGCATTCAGCTCAGGCAGGTTGGCGGTGTATTCCATGTGCAGATGAGGCATGACGGTGCTCCTGAAAGTGGGCGGAAGGGTCGTAGATATAACACAGCGGTGCCCTGCTCACTCTGGCAGCGGCAACATCGCGCGCTCACCCATGAATGCCTCCAGCCGCGACCGCAACCAGCGCTCGGCCGGATCGGTATCGACATGGCTGAGCCAGACCATCGACAGGTCCAGGGTCGGCGCCTGGAACGGAATGGGTTCCCTGAACAGCACCCCGGACGCGGCCATCGCCTCGGCGGTGTAATCCGGCAGGCTGGCAATCAGATCAGTCCCGGCGAGCAAGGCCGGCAATGAACTGTATTGCGGCACCGAGAGCACCACATGGCGCGTCCGGCCAATCTCCGCCAGCCACTCATCGGCATAACCGCTGACATTGGCGGTGTGGGACACCAGCACGTGGGGACGCTGGCAATATTCATCGAGGGTCAGCGGCGTATCGGACGCATCGGCGCGCAATATATTGGGCTGGATATGCCGCAGCAACTTGCGCTTGGCATTGGCCGGCAACCCGCGGGTCTGGCTGATGCCGACGGTGATATCACCGGACGCCAGCAAATCCGGAATCCGCCAGTAATCGACATGCTGCACCACGAACACCACCTTCGGCGCTTCCTGGCGCAAGGCCCGCAGCAACGGCGGCAGCAGGCCAAACTCGACATCGTCCGACAGCCCGATACGGAACGTCATGGTGCTGCTGATGGGGTCGAAATCATGGGTCAGGCTCAAGGCCACCGACAACGAATCCAGCGCCGGCGAGAGGTGCCGAATAATCTCCTCGGCCCGCGCCGTCGGCTCCATACGATGGCCGACGCGAATGAACAGCGGATCGTTGAACATCACACGTAAGCGATTAAGGGCCGAACTGATGGTCGGCTGACCGAGAAACAACTTCTCCGCCACGCGCGTGACATTGCGTTCGAGCATCAAGGTCTCGAACACTACCATCAGGTTGATATCGGCCTTGCGTAGTTCATTGCGATTCATCCACTGATCCCGATCCCTGTATCTGCCGACAGTTTAGGTAGGTGTCGCAATCGGCGTCTATGCGACCAAGTGAATAGGTTGATGCAGTTTGCGTTTAATGTCCGAAAGCGGCCTGATACCGGTTCACTGATTTTTCTGCCGAGTTGAATCGTCAGCGGGTAGGACCGGAGGAGATTCGGGCATCAGCGACGCATCTTCATCAGGCGTTGTCTGAGGTTGAGCCACTACCGTCGGAGTGACCGGATCAGGGAAAGGCAGGAAAAGTCGGACAATCCATCCGATCAGTGACAGAAGCCCGAAGGTAACGAAGCCAAAGATCAGCCCGACAACCAAAATGCTCAGGGGGTGGATTTGCTCTGCGTCAGGGCTTTCCAGCATGTAGCGAGAAGCCTGGACAGCCGCGTACAGGCAGGCCGCCACGGCTGCCAGCAGCTTTACGACCAACCAGAGCCGTTGCCCTCTGTTCATGCATATCCCCGTCGTCAGGTGATTTGCTCTGTATTGCATGATAGCTAATGAGTTGGACGCGCCTTCTCTTGATCTGAAAAACAACAAAACCCCATAACTTGTCCAGCTACGGGGCTTTTCTATGTATTACGTTATTCAGACGTATCGACAATCGCCCGCAGGATCGGCTCGATGCTGACAAGCATGGGAACTCCTCCCCTGGTATCGGACCCGCTCAGGGATTGAAAACCCAAAGACTCGTAATACGAAACTGCATTCGGCGCCGCGTCCAGATACAAACCTCTGATAGGCACCTCGTTGTGAACCTTGGCCGCCTGGATGAATGTATGTCTCAGGATTTCCTGACCAATTCCAAGCCCCTGATATCGACGATCCACACCAAACATCACCATCCGCACCACGGGCAACTGAGACGGCAGGTTCGATTTTTTGATGGCCGATTTCGCTAGCGTCCTGTCAATGTGCCCCAGCGTGAGCGTACCAAAGCCAACGACTTCGCTCGCAGGGTTAATCGCACCAATCCCCCGGATGTTTTCGCTCTTCAAGGCACGCTTCAAACCGCTTTTGTAGTACTCGTCCATCATGGCAAGCCCACAATCGAAATCTTTCAGATAAAGGTAAGTCTCAAGACGAACCTGCAGATGGTTGTCGATTTCATAAGCCGGAGTCGCTTTTGTCCCCATGCTTCCCTCTCATCAGGTTCAGTAGCCCAGGCGTTGGAGCCGTATCCTCGTTAAGGATCTCCAGGGCTCGGGCATAGGCTTGTTCCGACACTTCGATACGTCGATGTTTTTCCATCACCTCCTCCGCCTTCTCAAAGGCAGACGAAATAATGAAAGAAGTCATATCAAGCCCCGAGATTGAAGCGGCCTTGCGGATGAACTCCTTGGCGACGTCCGTGGTTTTGAGTTCAAGCCGTGCATTTTTTGGTGCTTTGAGAATTTCGTTAATTTCCAGCATGGGATGTCCCCGTTTTCAGAGCGCCTATATCCTTACTGAGTGTCATTTTATTGCATCCCCAGCTTTAGAAGCGTGAGCAAGCTCTTGAGCTCTGCCCCTAATAGAGGCCTTTAGCAATGTACGGATATTAGACGTATAGCCAGACAAGCGTCAACCTCCATCCGTACAATAGCCGTACGTATCAGGCAGGCGCTGGCCTAGGTGTGCAATGCAGTTTCAGATAAGCCTCCTTAGCTGCAACGACCGGATTCAAATTTGCAGCGTCCCCCTTACCAAGGCTTCCAGCCTGGGCAAAATACTCGCTTCGTCATTGCCCAAAATGGCAATCGAAGAACCCTGTAACCCTGCCGACGAAGCGGCGGCTGCGTCGCCGGCCAACGCCACCGGGCACGTAACGCCCATTTGAAGGGCACGCAGACGCTGGTGCGCATCGGCCTGCAGTGGCACCTGGACCCATAACACCAGCGCAGCGGGCTGAATGGCCTTACACAGCAACGGCAGTTCTTCCAGGGGCTGGCCCGTGCCCAGCACCTCGATGCGCAGCTGGTCATTACTCATCAACAAACCGGCGCACAACAGCTCCAGTTCGTGCGCATGGCCCGAGCCGTCCGCCAGCAGCACGCAAGCACCGTTGCTCGGGTTCATCTGCAGTCGCAACAACATCCGCGCACGCAAGAAGGCGTCCAGGAACAGCCACTGACTGCGTCGGCCGAATGCATTGCCAGATGCCAGGCTGCGCCAGACAGGCAGCAGAACAGCCTCCAGTACCGTAGCCTTCGGATAGATCGTGAATAGTTGCCCGTGGAGGCGCTCCAGCTCTGCGCCATCAAAAGCCTGCGTGGCACGATGAACTGCCTCTTGCCACTGGACCAGGGGGGATTCGGCCGAGCCTGATACAGCGAGCCCGGGCGTGTCCTGCTGCCGGACGAGCAGAGCGCCTATCTTGCTGATGGGCAGACCCCGGCTGGTCCAGAGCATGATGCTACGTATATGTTCGATGTCCTGTTGCGAATACAGGCGATGCCCTCCCACAGTGCGTACTGGTCGGATCAGCCCGTGGCGGCGCTCCCATGCCCGCAGGGTGATCGGGTTGACGCCGGTCAGGCTGGCGACTTCCCGCATGGGGAGCAAGACGTCGTCGGAGGCGGATTCGATGGGCTCGGTCATTAAAAGTCGTTGCATCCTGAGTGTGTCGGCATTCTAAACCAGGCATGACACTTTTAAACCAGCACCAATCGTTGTCCGGCGTCCCTGCGCCCTGCCATCTAGGCATGGCTGTCGCTGACGACTACGCTGTTGGACAAACCCCCGAACCCCAGCGAGCCCGGACAATGATTGACGCCAAACTCCTGCAACTTATGGTCGAAGCCTCCAATGACGGCATCGTCGTGGCCGAGCAGGAAGGCGATGACAGCATCCTCATCTATGCCAACCCTGCCTTCGAGCGCCTGACCGGCTACAGTGCCGACGAAATTCTCTACCAGGATTGCCGGTTCCTGCAGGCAGACGATCATGATCAGGTCGGCCTCGAGGCAATTCGCGATGCCATCCGCCGCGGCCAGCCCTGCCGTCAGGTGCTGCGCAACTATCGTAAGGATGGCAGCCCGTTCTGGAACGAGCTGTCTATCACTCCCGTGCACAATGATGCCGACCAGTTGACCTACTACATTGGCATTCAGCATGACGTCAGCGACAAGATTGCCGCTCTGGAAAGGATTCAGTCACTCGAGACCGAAGTGGCCGAGCTTCGCCTTCAATTGGCAAGGCTTGGTGGCTAAAGACGGATAGCGCTAGACCGACACAAAAAGTGTACAAGAATATTGACTTGTACAATTTTCGACGTAGGCTTCAGACAAACCTGTACAATTATTTCGAATTGTACAATTTTGCCTGGAGCCTGCCATGTCTGCATATCTCCGCCATTTTGCTGACACGTTCATAACGCTGAACGCTGATCGCCTGGGCCAACTGGGCGAGCTATACAGCAACGACGTTCAGTTTCGTGATCCGTTGCATCAGCTTGATGGCTTGCCGGCACTGCACACTTACTTTGAAAAACTGTACACCAACGTCCAAGAAATCCGCTACGACATCCTCGACGTGGATGAAACCGCCCCCGGCCACGGTTATCTGCGCTGGAACCTGCATTTCCGTCATCCGCGCCTGTCCCGCGGCCAGCTGATCAGTCTGCAAGGCTGCAGCCACCTGCGCTGGGCGACACATGTCTACCTGCACCACGACTACTTCGATGCCGGCGCCCTGCTCTACGAGCACGTCCCGGTTCTTGGCGGGGTGATCGGCTGGATCAAGGGAAGGCTCGCATGAGTCGCTGCTGGCTGACAGGGGCCAGTAGCGGCCTTGGTGCTGCCCTGGCTGAATTGCTGCTGGAGCAAGGCCATGCGGTGGCCTTGGGGGGCCGGCGGGCGGAGGCACTGATGCCGCTCGTGCTGCGCCACCCTCGGGCCCTGCTTGCTACCGGCGACGTGACTGACCCACGACAGGTCGCGGCTATCTGCGAGGATATCGAGCATGCGTGGGGCGCACTCGACCTGGTGATCCTGAACGCCGGCACCTGCGAATACCTTGTGCCGGGCAGGTTCGAGGCCGAGACCGTCGAGCGCGTGATGCGCACTAACCTGCTGGGGGTCAGTTACTGCCTGGAGGCGGCACTGCCACTGCTGCGCCGCGGGCACCGGCCACACCTGGTGGTGATCGGCAGCTCGGTGACCTGGCTGGCGCTGCCCCGGGCTGGCGCCTATGGCGCGTCCAAGGCGGCCCTGCGTTATCTGGTCGAGTCACTGCGCCTGGATCTGCACGCCGAAGGCATCGATGTAACGCTGGTCAGCCCAGGCTTCATCGACACCCCCCCTGACCCGGCGCAATGCCTTTGCCATGCCACAACTCTGGACGTCCGACCGCGCCGCGCGGCATGTGGTCGCGCGCCTGACGCGCCGACCGTTGGAGATCAACTTTCCACTTCTTTTCACTCTCGTCCTGCGCCTGCTCGGCGCCCTGCCAGCGCGTTGGCGCCTGGCCCTGGGCCGTCGCCTGGCGCGAACCGAACAGGAATAGCGACACATGCGCATCGCCATCATCGGTAGCGGGATCTCTGGGCTGACCTGTGCCTATCTGCTGTCACGTCGCAACGAGGTGACCGTGTTTGAAGCAGCCGACTGGATCGGCGGCCATACCCATACTGTCGACGTCCAATGGCAGGGCCAGCGTTATGCCGTGGACACCGGTTTCATCGTCTTCAACGACTGGACCTACCCCAACTTCATCCGTTTGATGGATCGTCTGGGCGTCGTCTCGCGCCCTACCGAGATGAGCTTTTCCGTCAACGATCCGGACAGCGGCCTGGAATACAACGGCAATAACCTCGACACCCTCTTCGCCCAGCGCGGCAATCTGCTGTCGCCGGGCTTCTGGGGAATGTTGCGCGATATCGTGCGCTTCAATCGCCAGGCGGTGGCCGACCTGGATGGCCACCGCATCGAGCCAGGCATGAGTCTTGGCGATTACCTGCACACGCGAAGTTACGGGCAGCGTTTCATCCATCACTATATCGTCCCTATGGGCTCGGCCATCTGGTCGGTATCAAGGGCCGATATGCTGCGCTTCCCGCTGCACTTCTTCGTCCGATTCTTTCGTAACCATGGCCTGCTCTCGATCAGCCAACGGCCACAGTGGCGAGTGATCGAGGGTGGCTCGCGCAGCTACGTGGAGCCGTTGTGCAAGACCTTCGGCGAGCGCATTCGGCTCAATTGCCCGGTGACGAGCGTCCACCGGGACGACACCGGCGTGGAGATCACCAGCGCCGCAGGCCAGGAGCGCTTCGACAAGGTCGTGTTCGCCTGCCACAGCGACCAGGCTTTGGCGCTGCTGGAGCAACCTTTGATCGCCGAGCGCGAGGTGCTTGGCGCCCTCACCTATGCCGCCAATGAAATAGTGCTGCACACCGACACCCGCCTGCTGCCCTGCCGGCGCAAGGCCTGGGCCAGCTGGAACTATCGCCTCGGCGGACCCGCCCACGCCCCGGCGGCCGTGACCTACAACATGAACATTCTGCAAGGCCTCGACGCCCCGGTGACCTTCTGCCTGAGCCTCAATCAGGGCGACTGCGTGGACCCGTCGCAAGTGCTGGCACGCTTCAATTACGCCCATCCCCAATACAGCCTGGCCGCCATGGCGGCCCAGGCGCGCCAGGGTGAGCTGCAGGGGAACCGGCACAGCTATTTCTGCGGCGCTTACTGGGCAAACGGCTTCCATGAGGATGGCGTGGTCAGCGCACTGGACGTCGCACAAAGGTTCGGGGAGCGCCTGTGAACAGCAGCCTTTGCTACGGTTGGGTCAGCCACCGGCGCCTGGCGCCGCGGTTCCATGGTTTCCGCTATCGCAGCGGCATGTTTTACCTGGACCTGGACGAACAGGAACAGCTGCTGGGCCTGTCCCCGCTGCTCGGTGCTTCTCGCCTGGCGCCGCTGTGCTGGCGAGAAACCGATTACCTGCCGGCCTGGACCCGTCGCGGCATACCCTTGAAGGACGCGGTGCGCGAAGTGGTGGCCAAGGCCCTGGGCCAGGCACCGGACGGCGCCATTCATTTGCTGACCCAGCCGCGCAGCTGGGGAATCTCGTTCAATCCGGTCAGTTTCTACTTTTGCCACGACAGCGACGGGCACCTGGCGGCAATTGTGCTGGAAGTCCGCAACACCCCCTGGCGTGAGCGCTTTCACTACGTGTTGTCGGTGCTGCCCGGTCAGCCCCGGCAGTTCTCGGTCAGCAAGGCCTTCCATGTCTCGCCGTTCCTGCCGATGGACATGCAGTACCACATGCGCTTCCACATCGATGGCGAGCACCTGCGCATCCACATGGAAAACCGCCGCGAAGGGCAAACAGTCTTCGAGGCCGACCTGGCCCTGCGCCGCCAGCCGCTGGATGCCGGCGCCCTGCGACGCCACGTACTGGCCTTCCCCTGGATGAGCCTGCGCACCCTCACCGCCATTTACTGGCAAGCCATGCGCCTGTTGCTCAAGCGCACCCCGCTCTACACCCACACGTCCAGTAAGAGCAGCCAAGACCTTGGCCATCACGTCCACGAGGAGCCCGAGCATGTCCGATCCAACTCTGAGCGTTAGCAAATCCTTTAGCCTGGCGCCACTATTCGGCGGCCTGGCCAGAAGCGCCGTGCTCACTCAGCTGCGCAACCTGCGCCAAGGCCGTCTGCGCCTGATCTGCCAGGACCGGGAGTGGCTGTTTGGCGATGTCGGCAGCGCGCTGCACGCCGAGGTCGAGATCTTCGACGAGGCAGCCTGGGGCATGGTGGCGGCCAACGGCTCGATCGGTGCCGGCGAAGCTTACATCCACGGCTACTGGCGCACTCCGGACCTGGCCGCGGTCACCCGCCTCTTCGTCGCCAACCTCGAGGTGCTCGACGCCCTTGAAGGCGGGCTGGCCCGCCTGGGCCGTCCGGTCCTGCGCCTGCTGCATTGGTTCAATCGCAACAGCCGGCGCGGCTCGCGGCGCAACATCCTGGCCCATTACGATCTGGGCAATGCCTTGTTCGAGCGGCTGCTGGACCCGACCATGATGTACTCGGCAGCCATGTTCGACAGTCTGGAGCAGAGCCTGGAGCAGGGCCAACTGAACAAGCTCGAGCGTATCTGCGACAAACTCGCGCTGCGCCCCGACGATCATCTGCTCGAGATCGGTACCGGATGGGGTAGCCTGGCGATCCATGCCGCCACCCGGCACGGCTGCCGAGTGACCACCACCACGTTGTCCGAGGCGCAGTACGCCCATACCCTGCAGCGCGTCCGCGATCTTGGCCTGCAAGAGCGCATTACCGTCCTGCGCGAGGACTACCGCGACCTTGGCGGACGCTTCGACAAGCTGGTCTCGATCGAAATGATCGAGGCGGTCGGGCACCGCTATCTGCCGGTTTACTTCCGCCGCTGCGCGTCGCTGCTCAAGGATGACGGCTTGATGCTGCTGCAGGCCATCACCATCCGCGACCAGCGCTATGAACAGGCCCGGCGGTCGGTGGATTTCATTCAACGGCATATCTTTCCCGGCGGTTCCCTGCCCTCCCTGAGCGTCATGCTGCAGACCGCCAGTCGGCATACCTCTTTGAACCTGGTGCACATGGAGGACTTCGGCCTGGACTATGCGCGGACCCTGCAGCACTGGCGCGACAACTTGCGTCAGTCGCGCACCGCGTTGGTCGAGCTGGGCTATGACGATACCTTTCAGCGCCTGTGGGAGTTCTACCTGTGTTACTGCCAAGGCGGTTTCGAGGAGCGCGCGATCGGCGTCGCGCAACTGCTCTGGGCAGCCCCGGCCGCACGTCGCGCATCGCTGCCGGGCGGCTGATATGAGCCGGGCCTGGCTGATCGGTAACGCGCTATGGATGCAGGCCGCCTGGTGGGCTTGCGTGCTGAGCGAGCGGCATCCTTGGCTGCTACTGCCGGTGGTGGCCGGCCTGTTGGTGCATGTGGCTGCTTGCCCTCGGCCGGGCGAAGAAGCAATCACTCTGGCCTGCGTGGGGATGGCAGGTTGTTTACTGGATGCCGGCCTGGGTGCGCTGGGCGTTTTCGATTTTGCCCAGCGCCCCCTACCCTTGTGGCTGGCCGTGCTGTGGCTGGTGTTGGCCAGTGGGCTTCGCCACAGCCTGGCCTGGGCTCGACGTCCCCTCTGGTACGGGGCGCTACTGGGCCTGTGCGGCGCACCTCCGGCTTACATCGCCGGTGCTACGCTGGCCGGTGTTGGCCTGCCTTGGGGCACTCTCGGCACGGTCCTGCTGCTCGCGCCGTTGTGGGCTGTATGGATGCCGCTTGTCCTGCGCCTGGCTGCACCCCGCTGACAAGCAACTGCCTTCGAATGCGTGAACATCCTCTGCTTTGGCCGGTTATCGAGGGTTCACGGAAGCGCCTCCGGCTGGCGGCGGAAGAACAGGATCACTTGTCCCAACTCGACGCCAAGCTTGCTCATGCTCGAGCGATTGATCATCGTGTCTTCGTCCATCAGGTACATCCAGTCGTCCAGATCCACTTCCCAATGCCTGCCGTCAACCGGCAGGTCAAGACGATAGCGCCAGCGCAGCGCGTTGCCAGCGACCTCGCCCCTGGCCTCTCCGATTACGTCGTCCGCACGACCACGCCAATGCCCGGCGCCGGTCTGTTCCAGCGTCCAGACGCGCCGCTGACGCGTGCCATCGCTGTAGAGAAAACGCTCGTCGAGGATCAGCTGCCGGCCCTCGACGCGGCTTTCGATCCGGACATGGAAACGCTTGACCACCTCGCCCGAGCGATTCTGGAACAGACCCCAAGCCTGTACCGGCCGGGAGAAGAACGCCACCAGATCCAGGGCCGGTCGCTCCTTTGCATAGTGCTCCACGCCAATGTTGTTACAGCTGACCAGCAACAGGCTAACGAGCAGTACCAGTATTTGACGCATCTCAACCTCCTCACTCCGCCGATCCGGGCATCCCCAGCAGTTGTTGACGCAATTGCTTATCCCGGGTGCGCGGATCGAGCCAGATGCCGAAGAAGGCGCGGGCGAATGCAGGGTCCTCGACCCGCCGGCGCAGTTGGCCGTCGACGAAGAAAGTGCAGCCAAAGCCTGGATGGTAGACCCCGGTAATCCGCATTCCGGGCCGCACATCGACGAAGGCGCCACGCATTTCACGGGACCAGCGTTGGAGCGTTGAGTCCTCTGGACGAGCCCCTGCCATGCGACGCATTTCCTTGAGACTGGCCTCCACCAGCGTGTCCCTGGAAAAGGCACGGTGATAAGTCAGTTCGAGCGCAAAGGGCTGATCCCAGGTCAGCGGCAACCCAGCGCTCCACAAGCGCGCGGTGTATAGATTTACGCCGAACCAGGTGAAGTCGCCGCTGCCCACCAGACGCCCATCGGGCAGCGCGGGACGCCAATCCGCCCAGGCAGGTACAGCGAGTACCAGTGCGAAGAGCAAGGATCTCGACAGACGATGTGCGAGAAAGCGTCTGGAATCAGCCACGTTCATCAACGCCTCGACCTTTTTTAAAATTCTATACAAGACTAGCTTAATGTATAGTTTTTACGCGATCAAAAGAGAACATGTACAATTTTTTGCGTATGCATTTGGTGCCCAGCCGATCAGCGCAGTGATGAGTCAGATCAATGATTGGGCATTCGAGTCGTCCAGGCCGGGGCTGCCGCTGGCTGACAACGTCATCCCGCAGGAAGACCTACAGGACCAGCCCGCCCTGTTCGAGTCGACACTCGGACCTGAGCCAGAACAAACCAAGTTGTCCGAGCCGGAGCTGCCGACCCTGTTTTTCGGGTGCGCCACCCTAGGCCATTTCCTCAGGCATGCGCCTCACGATCAAGAACGTCAGCCACCCACTGATTGATACTTTTGCGAGCCAGTTGAGCTTTTACGGCAACGGTAGCGTGGAGCGCTGGCGCCAAACGAAGACTGAGATTGCCCGAATAAGGTTTCTGCGGCGTGCGACCGAGCTTGGCGCACGTATCCAGATAATCAGTGACGGCCTCTTCGAAGGCTGCTCGAAGCTCCCGTACTGACTCGCCATGAAAGCCAACGATATCCTTGATACCCGCGATGTGGCCGACAAACAGACCGTCTTCGTCGCTGTATTCAATTCGGGCGGCATAGCCTTGATAGTTCATTACGTTCATGGGGTGACTCCTGCTTGTTCAAGGAAAGCCCGCGCATCACGAACCTGGTAAGCCTTTGCTTCTTTGTCGGGGTGGGGCCGGTGAAAGGTAGCAACCACACCGTTCAGTTCGAAGCGTACCCGCGACCCATTGCCTTCAATGGTCTTGACACCAACCGCGCCAAAAAGCGACTCGATTCGCGCCCCAGAATATTCGGGTGACGAGCGATGAAGTTGTAGGCAAAATCCGAGAGTTATGTAAGGCGGTTCGTTTCCTGTGCTTTTGGGCAGGTTACCGCCTTGTTGGCCATATCTCGGCGGGATACTCTCCAGACGTCGCTGCACATTCAGCGACCGGGCTTGGTAACCCGGTGGAATATGGCGTAACAGCGCCTTCAACACGATTGCGGACGTTTTTCCTCATCTGCAATTTTGTTTATGGCGGCTGTGCGTGGGACGTCTTCGGATGTGCCGGTTTCCTTGATTCCCCGGTTTACCAACCTGCGTACAGCTGCCACCCATTCGCTTGGTATCGAATACGGCAGCTCCTCAAATCAAGGGATCTGAATAATGCACACCATAAATCCGCTCAAAATCCGAATTGACCTTCAAATCAATACCGGGTTGCTTAACACTCCATCGCTCTCCTTTCCCCACCGCTTCTCCGTCATGGGAGGTGGTGTATGACCGAACCAGAAGAAGCAAAAACTATCGGTTTCACCCCCATCTACTGCTCAGACAATGCACTGTTCCACGTCAGCGCAGGGGTGCCCATCAATGTTGCATTGGCACAGGCCTCTGATTTCCTTTTCTTGGCCAAGGCGCTCGCAGAGGACGCAGCTTACGCAAAAGACACCGACCGTCATGCTTGGGCCGCACACTATTTGACTGCAATGGGAAAAGCGCTGATCGATGATGTGGTTAAGGCTGTTTCGCCACGACCTACCTGGAAAGCTAAAAAGTCAGCAAAATAGCGGTCAGCCTCTCTCCGACAAGACTCGCGCTTTCTGGGGCCTCCAACTGCGGTTGAGAGCGTGCAGCTAAAAAACCCCCTATTACGAAACGCTAGAAACGAAAAAGCCCCGTAACTTTTCAGCTACGGGGCTTTTTCTATGTAATGGCGGAGAGATAGGGATTCGAACCCTAGGTACCGGTGAAGGTACAACGGATTTCGAATCCGTCCCATTCGGCCACTCTGGCATCTCTCCAACGGCGCGCATCATAACAACACTTTCGCCGGAAGCGAACCCCCTAAGCGAAATATTTCTGTGCTATCAGATGCTTGCGTCGATTAAAGCGGTACGCCCAGACGATTGGCGACTTCTTCGTAGGCTTCGATGACATCACCGAGGCCCTGGCGGAAGCGGTCCTTGTCCATTTTCTTGCCGGTGGCCTTGTCCCACAGGCGGCAGCCGTCCGGGCTGAATTCGTCGCCCAGGACGATGGAGCCGTCGGAGAACACGCCGAATTCGAGTTTGAAGTCGACCAGCAGCAGGCCGGCGTCGTCGAACAGTTTGCTCAGGACTTCGTTGACCTTGAGCGACAGTTCTTTCATGCGAACCAGTTGCTCGGCAGTGCCCCAACCGAAGGCCACGACGTGGGATTCGTTGATGAACGGGTCGCCCTTGGCGTCGTCCTTCAGGAACAGTTCGAAGGTGTACGGGTTGAGCTTCATGCCCTCTTCGACGCCCAGGCGCTTGACCAGGCTGCCGGCGGCGTAGTTACGCACGACGCACTCGACCGGGATCATGTCGAGTTTTTTCACCAGGCATTCGTTGTCGCCCAGCAGCTTGTCGAATTGGGTCGGCACGCCGGCGGCTTCGAGTTTCTGCATGATGAAGGCGTTGAACTTGTTGTTCACCATGCCTTTGCGGTCGAGCTGTTCGATGCGCTTGCCGTCGAACGCCGAGGTGTCGTTGCGAAACAGCAGGATCAAGCGGTCAGCGTCGTCGGTCTTGTAAACCGATTTGGCTTTGCCGCGGTAGAGTTCTTCACGTTTTTCCATGATGGGCTCCGCTTGCTAAGTAGGTGGGCTAGGCGATGTGTCGCCAGTCGAGCCCTGAATCTTGATCGGCCAGTTGCAGCCAGTCCGGGTCGCACCCGAGGGTGTCGACAAAACATTGCCGGGCCAGCTGCGGCAGGTTGTTCTTGCTGCTCAGATGGGCCAGGACCAGGTGTTGCAGGCCTTGCCAGCCCAACTCGGACACCAGGAATGCCGCCTGGTGGTTGTTCAAATGTCCCAGTTCGCCGCCTACCCGCTGCTTGAGAAAGTAGGGGTAGTGACCGCGAGCCAGCATGTCACGGCAATGGTTGGACTCGATCATCAATGCATCGAGGTCCCGATAGCCGTCCAGCACCTTGTTGCAATACGAGCCCAGGTCGGTCAACAGGCCGAAGCGCCGCTCACCGTCACTGAAGACGTATTGCGTCGGCTCTTGCGCATCGTGGGCCACGGCAATGACACCGATGCTCAGGTTGCCGATCTGCAGTTGCTCGCCGCCCGCCAGAAGGCCGGCCGGTTCAATCGGTTTGCGCATCCCGCGCAGTGTGCCGCGACTGAGGTAGACCGGCAGATTGTAACGCCGAGACAGTAAACCCACGCCATGCACATGATCGGCATGTTCGTGGGTCACGAGTATCGCGCTCAGTTGCGCCGGGTTTACACCCAGGCGCAACAGGCGTTTTTCGGTTTCCCGCAGGGAGAAACCACAATCCACCAGCACGTACGTGTCAGCGCTGGCTATCAGCGTGCCGTTCCCTTGGCTACCGCTGCCGAGAACGGCAAAACGCATGAGAGATCAGCCCAGGTTGTCCTGAATCACGCTCAACACTTTGCGCGCCACGTCAGCCGGCGCCACGGTGTTGATGTTTTTCTCGACGGTGACCTGGACGTTTTCGCCCACCTTGCTCAGGCGAACCTGATAACGCTCGGCACGGGCTTCGACGGCTTCCTTGTCCGGCGCGCTGCCGAACAGGCTGCTGAAGAAACCAGGCTTGTCGTCTGCCTTCTCGGCTTTTTCCGCCAGGTTGATGTAGTACAGGCCCAGGCTGCGGTTGATGTCTTCAACCCGCCATTCGCCCTGTTCCAGCGCACGACCGACGCTCGACCAGGCACGATCCAGGTCCGTACCGACGTTCAGCACAGGGTTGCCGCTGCCGTCTTCGCTCAGGCTGACGCGACTTGGCGTATCGAAATCACGGGAAGCCAGCATGGAGACCGAACCGCCCTTCTCCGACGTGCGGCTCATGCTTGCGAGCATGTCGTCGACCAGTGCCGCGTCCAGGCCAGTGTTGACCGAACGGTTGGTGAAGGCCACGTCGGCGGTGCTGCCGGCAGGACGCTGGGCGCTGACCACATAGACTTCACTGGTATTGCGCTGCACGCCAGGTTCGATGCGGACCCGCACGCGCGATTCGCTGTCGGTACCGACACCGGCGGCGCTCAGGCGCTTGGCCATCGCGGCCGACAGTTCGTCGGAATGCTGCCAGGTGGTGGTGAATTCACCGGTTTGCGGGCGCTGTTCGTCCAGACGGAAACCATTGTCCTGGAAGAACTGCACGGCCACTGGCCAGACTTCGGCCGGCGGGCTCTGGGCCACGATCCAGCGCGTGTCACCGGTCTTCTGCAGCGAGTAGGCGCCAGCGGCGTCGGCTCCGGCGGTCAGCGGCTGCGGACGCGGCACGACGTATTCGCCCTTGGCGGTGTCGTCGGCCACGTTGCGCGGGATCGGCAACAGGGGATCCAGACGCTTGGCGGTGTTGACGTCCGGCGGCAATTGCATCGGTGCAGTCTGTTGCGCTTCCAGGTAATCGCTGCCACGGTCACGGAAATAACCTTCCGGGCCCCAGACCCATCCACAGCCACTGGTGCTGGAGATAATCAAGGCAAGTGCGGAAAGTCCGGCCAATCGCTTCATGCGTAGTGCTTCCTCAATTAAACCAGGACGCCGGACTGGCGCATGGCCTGCCGCAGCGGTTCGTGACAGGCAGCGCTGAGCCAGGTGAGCGGCAGACGGATACCGTCCGGCATCAAGCCCATTTCATGCAGCGCCCATTTCACGGGAATAGGGTTGGATTCGATAAACAGGGTTTTATTGAGCGGCATCAGCTTTTCGTGGATCGCGCGGGCCGTGACGGCATCGCCCTTCAGCGCGGCATTGCACATGTCGGCCATGTCGCGCGGCGCGACGTTGGCGGTCACCGAGATATTGCCTTTGCCGCCCAGCAGCATCAGCTCGACCGCGGTGGCGTCGTCGCCGGATACCACCAGGAAGTCCTTGCTGACGCCGTCGATGATGGCTTTGGCACGGGACATGTCGCCGGTGGCTTCCTTGATGCCGATGATGTTTTTCACGGTCGACAGGCGGATCACGGTGTCGGCCAGCATGTCGCACGCGGTGCGGCCAGGCACGTTATACAGGATCTGCGGGATGTCGACGGCTTCGGCGATGGCCTTGAAGTGCTGGTACAGGCCTTCCTGGGTCGGCTTGTTGTAATACGGAGTCACCAGCAGGCAGGCATCGGCGCCGGCGATCTTCGCATTGGTGGTCAGCTCGATGGCTTCACGAGTCGAGTTCGCGCCAGTCCCGGCGATCACCGGAATGCGCCCTGCAACCTGCTTCACCACGTAACGAATCACTTCGATGTGCTCGTTCACGTCAAGGGTGGCCGATTCACCTGTAGTGCCGACCGCCACGATGGCGTGGGTGCCGTTTTGCAGGTGAAAGTCCACCAGTTTGCTCAGGCTGTCCCAGTCGAGACGACCTTGTGCATCCATGGGTGTGACCAGTGCCACCATACTGCCCGCAATCATGCAACCGCTCCTGCCGGAAAAAGAGAGCGGTAATGGTACTGGCGCCAAGATGCTTGTACAAGCGAAGTACTGCGCTGCTGCCATTCCCCTTGGCGCTGCTTTTCGCTACCCTTCAGACTTTGATCGGTACTGATAAGCTCGCAAGCCGGGTTCCAGCCTCCATTTTCGGCATCACAAGCCCCGATCCAGCGTTGCCGCCCTTCGCTCTTGCCACTCTGGAGCAGGTTGCAACCTTCAGGCCCGGGTTTTCTGAATTCGCATCCGCAGGCTCGCCCCGGCAAAAAAGCCCATAAAAGTATCGACCGCTCATCGCTTTAGGAATGCTGCATGTCCACCCCCACAGTTCGCGAACAATTCCTTGTCATCAGTGCCCTCGGCGCCAACCCCATGGAGCTGACTAACGTCCTGTGCCGCGCCAGCCATGAAAACCGCTGCGCCGTGGTTACCTCTCGCCTGACCCGTCATGGCGAGTGCAGTGCGTTGGTCCTCGAGATCTCCGGCAGCTGGGACGCCCTGGCGCGCCTGGAAGGCAGCCTGTCGAGCCTCGCCAAGAAGCACGCCTTCACCGTCAATGTGGTGCGCAGTGCGGCGCTGGAGAATCGCCCCCAGGCCCTGCCGTACGTCGCTTATGTCAGCTCGGCCTACCGCTCGGACATCATCAACGAGCTGTGCCAGTTCTTCATGGACCACAACGTCGAGCTGGAAAACCTGACCTGCGACACCTATCAGGCACCCCAGACCGGCGGCACCATGCTCAATGCCACGTTTACCGTGACCTTGCCGGCCGGCGTGCAGATCAGCTGGCTGCGCGATCAGTTCCTGGATTTCGCCGACGCGCTGAACCTGGACGCCCTGATCGAACCGTGGCGCCCACAAAACCCAATGTAAGGAAGCTTTCATGGCCGTTGCCATCGACCAACCGGTTGCCGATTTCGAAGCACCCGCCACCAATGGGCAGACCGTCAGCCTGGCGGGCCTCAAAGGCAAGCAGGTGGTGATTTACTTCTATCCGAAGGACAGCACGCCGGGCTGCACCACCCAGGGCCAGGGCTTTCGTGATCAGCTTGACGCCTTTAAAGCGGCCAATACCGAAGTCTTCGGCGTGTCCCGCGACAGCCTGAAATCTCACGAGAACTTCAAGGCCAAGCAGGCTTTCACCTTCGAGCTGATCAGCGACAAGGAAGAAGCGCTGTGCCAGCTGTTCGACGTGATCAAGTTGAAGAAGCTGTATGGCAAGGAATACATGGGGGTTGATCGCAGCACGTTCCTGATCGATAAGGATGGGGTGCTGCGTCAGGAATGGCGGGGGGTGAAGGTGCCGGGGCATGTGGATGCGGTTCTGGCGGCTGCCCAGGCGCTCGATAAAGCCTGATTCATCTGGCGTCTGTTCGGACGCCTTCGCTGGCAAGCCAGCTCCTACAGGGTTGTGTCGTGCCAAATCGTGCGATCGACGCAAACCTGTAGGAGCTGGCTTG